>NZ_JBSGZI010000027.1:0-88315 GCF_053610945.1 Streptomyces sp. NPDC054849 | reverse complement strand
ACGCCCGGTTACATTCCGAACCCGGAAGCTAAGCCTTTCAGCGCCGATGGTACTGCAGGGGGGACCCTGTGGGAGAGTAGGACGCCGCCGAACAACCCGCCCTTTTAGCTCAGTCGGTAGAGCGTCTCCATGGTAAGGAGAAGGTCAACGGTTCGATTCCGTTAAAGGGCTCCAACAAAGAAGGCCCCCGCCACATGGCGGGGGCCTTTTTGCGTTTATGACCTTGCGCGGTGCGATGGTTCCGCGTGGGTCTCGACCGGGCTCAGTAGTAGCCCTTGTGGCCGTCCACCAGCTCGCGCACCGCGTCCAGGTGGCCGGCATGACGGGCCGTCTCCTCGATCATGTGGAGCATGACCCAGCGTACGGAGGCGGCGCCGGCCTTGAACTCCTGGTTGAGGCCGGTGTCGTCCAGTGCGAGGGTCGCGAGGATCTCGTTCGACGTCGCGCACTGGCGGTCGTATGCGTCCAGGAGCTGCCGGAGGGGGATGCCCTCCACCTTCATATCGGCGTCCTCCACGTCCCCGAACTGGGGGTTGGTGTGGGACGGCCGGTTCAGGAGCATCACTTCGAACCAGCAGTGCTCGACCCAGCGCATGTGGGAGACGAGTCCCGCCGCCGTCATCAGGGGCGAGGACGGAAGGACGGGCCGGTGGGCGTCCTCGTCGGAGAGGTCCTCGCACTTCCAATGGATGATCGAACGCTGCATGTCGAGCCAGCCCAGCAGCTGGGTGCGTTCGTCGGCGGTGTGATCGGGGCGGATCCGGGGGGTCGGCATGGGCGCCGAGGCTAGCGCAGGCGCCGGGCGCCCGCATCGGGTTATTCGCCCGGGCGCTGGTGCGGGACACGGAACGCGAGGATCGCCATGTCGTCGGAGGCGGGTTCGGCCGCGAAGCGTTCCACCGCGCGCAGGACGCGGGAGGCGACCGCGCCGGCGGTGAGGCCGGTGCAGGTGGTGAGGACTTCGGCGAGGCCGTCGTCGCCGAGCATGCGGGTACCCTCGCGGCGCTCCGTCACGCCGTCCGTGACGCAGAGCAGGACGTCGCCGGGGTCGAGGGTGAGGGTCTGCTCGTAGAGGTCCAGGTCCTCGATCACGCCCAGCAGCGGCTGCGGGTCGGCGGCCGCGTCGACCCGGCCGTCGGGGCGCAGGCGCAGCGGGAGCGGGTGGCCCGCGCAGACGACCTTCATCAGGGCGCCGCCGTCGGGCCGGGGGTGGAGCTCGCCGTAGAGGAGGGTGAGGAAACGGCTGCGGGCGCCTTCGTCGAGGATGGCCGCGTTGAGGCGTTCGAGGACGGCCGGGCCGCCGAGGCCCTCGCGGGCCAGCAGACGCAGTGCGTGCCGGGCGAGGCCGGTGACGGCGGCCGCCTCGGGGCCGGTGCCGCAGACGTCGCCGATGGCGAAGCCGTACACGCCGTCGCGGATCGGGAAGACGTCGTAGAAGTCGCCGCCGACCTCGTTGCCCTCGCCGGCCGCTCGGTAGATGACCTCGACCTCCATGCCGGGGATGGCGGGGGAGCCGGGCGGCAGCAGGCTGCGCTGGAGGGAGCGGCTGATCGCGGTGCGCTCGGAGTAGAGGCGGGCGTTGTCGAGGGCGAGGGCGGCCCGGCGGGAGAGGTCCTCGGCGAGTTCGAGGATCTCCTGGCGGAAGTGCTCCTCCCGCGGCTTGCCGAGGGTGAGCAGGCCGATCACGCGGTTGCGGGCGAGGAGGGGGAGGACCACCGTCTCGCCGCCGACCGCGAGGGCCGTCTCGGGCCACGGGCGGGCGCCGGCCTCGCGGACCGATTCGGGCGGGCTGACCTGGGAGAGCAGGTCCTTGAGGCCGTCGATGCGCTCCTCGTCCTCGTGCAGGACGTAGGAGAGGTACGGGTCGGAGGTCTGGTCGGCGATGGTGTAGACGGCGCACCAGGTGGCGAGGGTGGGGACGGTCATCTGGGCCATGAGGGCCAGGGTCTGGTCCCGGTCGAGGGTGCCGGCCAGGAGGTCGGAGGCCTCCACGAGGAAGGACAGGGAACCGCGGCGCAGGCGTTCCAGTTCGCCGAGGCGGGCGGATTCGACGGCGAGGGCGATGCGGTCGGCGGCGAACTGGAGGTGCAGGGCCTCTTCGTTGGAATAGCGGCCGGGGGCCTCGGCGGCGACGCCCAGGGAGCCGGTGAGCCGGCCCTCCACCTTGAGGGGGACGGTGACCGCGGAGCGCATGCCGGTGGCCTCCAGGAGCGGGACGGCTCCGGGGACGGCGGTGAGGTCGTCGTGGACGGCCGGCATGCGGGCGGAGCCGTAGCGGTTGGTGCCGGCCTCGACGGGGACGCGGGCGAAGCGCTGGCGCGTGGAGGGCAGGCCGGTGGTGGCGCGGACCTCCAGCTCGGTCTCGTCGTCCGTGGCGAGCAGCAGGAAGGCGGCGTCGGCGTCGAGGAGGTCGCGGGCCCGTTCGACGGTGCGCTGGAGGAGGCCGTCGAGGTCGTCGGGGGCGGGGGAGCCGATGAAGACCTCGAAGGGGTCCGCCGGGCGTGGGTCGGTGAAGTGGCCGCTGTCGGAGGAGGGCACCCGTACGGGGGTCTGGAGCAGGGCGCGCTCGTCGTCGTGGACGAGGAGGCAGACGATGGACGGTTCGCCGTGGGCATCGCGGACCCGCAGGTGGGAAGCGTAGACGGGGATGACGCGGCCGTCGGAGCCGCGGACGCCGTAGCTGCCCTCCCAGCGGGACAGGCGCAGGGCCTCGGCGATGCCGGTTCCGGTGCCGGGGGTCTGCGGCCAGGCGGCGAGCTCGGCGAGCGGGCGGCCGACGACCTTTTCGGCGGCGTAGCCGAAGATGTGCTCGGCGTCCTCGTTCCAGGCGGAGATGGTGTCGGCCGAGTCGATCTGGACGACGGCGACGCGGACTCGGCTGTCGGCGAGGGGGAGCAGCTGGTCGGGGACGACGGGGCCTGCCGAGCGGGTACCGACCGGCCGGTCCGGGAGGTCGAGGCGGAACCAGACGTGCTTGTGCGTGGCGGTGTACTCGACGCCCCAGCGGGTGGCGAGGGCGGCGCAGAGCATCAGGCCGCGGCCGTTCTCGCGGTCGGGGTCCGCGTACGGGCGGTCACCGGGGGGCTGGAGGGGGAGCTCACGCTCCGGGTAGCGGTCGGCGACCTCGACGCGGATGCCGCCCGTGGAGCGCAGACACAGCACTTCGGCCCGGGTTCCGGCGTGGACCACGGCATTGGTGACGAGCTCGCTGGTGAGGACCACCGCGTCGTCGACGATGTCCGCGAAGCCCCAGCCCTGCAGGGTGTCGCGGACGAACGCGCGAGCGGCGGCGACCGAACGCCCGAGGGGGTCGAAACTGGCAGCCGCCCGTGCCGTGATCACGAGTCTCCTTCGACGCGGTTGGACATCGGGTGCCAGGTTACTTACCTTCGCGGTCGGCATGGTGCCGTCGTCGGGGAATCCACTCGCAGGGTACGGCCGGTGTGCGATGGTGCCGAAGTGTTATGGCCGGGTTCGGCCAGGGTGAAACACTGGGCAGGCTTGCAGAGCCGGCTTGTGACGAGTCAGGTGTCCGGTGGAACAGTGGTCGACCCTTTCGGGAGGGACACGGTGGAGTCTGGCGCAGCGGTGCGGCGTACGGGGACGCGGCCGAAGGGCGGTCGTGCCCGGCGCAGCGGTACGACGGAGGTCGATACCGCCGCTCTGAACCGGCTGCTCACGGCCCTGGTGTCGATGCGGGACGGAAACTTCCGCAAGCGGCTGACGGTGTCCGGCGAGGGCGTGATGGCGGAGATCGCCGCCGTCTACAACGAGGTCGCCGACCGTAACCTCCACCTGACCGGGGAGCTGTCCCGGGTCCGGCGGACGGTGGGCCGCGAGGGCAAGCTGAGCGAACGGCTTGAAACAGGTGCTTGCGAGGGCTCCTGGGCGGCTGCGATCGATGCCTCGAACCAGTTGGTGGACGACCTGGCCCGACCGGTGTCCGAGGTGGGCCGGGTACTGTCGGCGGTGGCCGAGGGCGATCTGGACCAGCGGATGGACTTGCGGACGCAGGCCGCCGAAGGGGTCGGGCATCCGCTGCGCGGGGAGTTCCTGAAGGTCGGGCGCACGGTCAACAACCTGGTCGACCAGCTGTCCGCGTTCACCGACGAGGTGACGCGCGTGGCGCTGGAGGTGGGTACCGAGGGCAAGCTCGGTGGACAGGCCCAGGTACGCGGAATGTCGGGTTCTTGGAAGGACCTGACCGACTCCGTCAACACGATGGCGTACCGGCTCACCGCTCAGGTGCGTGATATCGCTCTCGTCACGACGGCGGTCGCCAAGGGCGATCTGTCGCGCAAGGTCACGGTGCACGTGGCCGGTGAGATGCTCCAGCTGAAGAACACCGTGAACACGATGGTGGACCAGCTGTCGTCCTTCTCCTCCGAGGTGACCCGGGTCGCCCGCGAGGTGGGGACGGAGGGCGAGCTGGGCGGTCAGGCGAAGGTGCCCGGGGTCGCGGGCGTGTGGAAGGACCTGACCGACTCGGTCAACACCATGGCCGGCAACCTGACGGCCCAGGTGCGCGGGATTGCGCAGGTGACGACGGCGGTCGCGAACGGCGACCTGTCGCAGAAGGTTCGGGTCAGCGCGCGCGGCGAGGTGGCGCAGCTGGCCGAAACGATCAATCAGATGACCGAGACGCTGCGGACCTTCGCGGACGAGGTCACGCGTGTGGCCAGTGAGGTCGGGGCCAAGGGTCTGCTGGGCGGCCAGGCGCAGGTGCCGGGGGCGGCGGGGACGTGGAAGGACCTCACCGACTCGGTGAACACGGTCTTCCGCAATCTCACCACCCAGGTGCGGGACATCGCCCAGGTGACGACGGCGGTGGCCAACGGCGATCTGTCGCAGAAGGTCACGGTGGACGTGGCCGGCGAGATGCTGGAGTTGAAGAACACCGTCAACACGATGGTGGACCAGCTCCAGTCCTTCGGTGCGGAAGTGACGCGTGTGGCCCGTGAGGTCGGCGTCGAGGGTGAGCTGGGAGGCCAGGCGCAGGTGCCGGGGGCGGCGGGGACGTGGAAGGACCTCACCGACTCGGTGAACACCGCCTTCCGCAACCTCACCGGGCAGGTCCGCAACATCGCGCAGGTGACGACGGCGGTGGCCAACGGCGATCTGTCGCAGAAGGTCACGGTGGACGTCTCCGGCGAGATGCTCCAGCTGAAGAACACCGTGAACACGATGGTGGACCAGCTGTCCTCCTTCGCCGACCAGGTCACGCGGATGGCGCGGGACGTGGGTACGGAGGGCCGCCTCGGCGGCCAGGCCCGGGTGGAGGGGGTGTCCGGCACCTGGAAGGAACTCACCGACTCGGTCAACTTCATGGCCGGGAACCTGACCTCGCAGGTGCGCCAGATCGCGCAGGTGACGACGGCGGTGGCCCGGGGCGACCTGTCGCAGAAGATCGACGTGGACGCCCGGGGAGAGATCCTGGAGCTGAAGAACACCATCAACACGATGGTCGACCAGCTCTCGGCCTTCGCGGAGCAGGTGACCCGGGTGGCCCGGGATGTGGGTACCGAGGGCCGTCTCGGCGGTCAGGCGCAGGTGCCCGGGGTGGCCGGCGTATGGCGCGACCTGACGGACTCGGTGAACGGCATGGCCGGGAACCTGACCTCGCAGGTGCGCAACATCGCGCAGGTCGCGACGGCGGTGGCGCGCGGCGACCTGTCGCAGAAGATCGACGTGGACGCCCGGGGCGAGATCCTGGAGCTGAAGAACACCCTCAACACGATGGTCGACCAGCTCTCGAACTTCGCGGAGCAGGTGACGCGGGTGGCCCGGGAGGTGGGTACCGAGGGCATCCTCGGCGGTCAGGCCGAGGTCAAGGGTGTCTCCGGCACCTGGAAGGACCTCACCCAGTCCGTCAACTTCATGGCGAACAACCTGACCTCGCAGGTGCGCAACATCGCCGAGGTGACGACGGCGGTCGCGATGGGCGACCTCTCCAAGAAGATCACCGTCGATGCGAAGGGCGAGATCCTCGAGCTCGTCACGACCGTGAACACGATGGTGGACCAGCTGTCCTCCTTCGCGGAGCAGGTGACGCGGGTGGCCCGTGAGGTGGGCTCCGAGGGCATCCTGGGCGGTCAGGCCCGGGTGCGCGGGGTGACGGGCATCTGGAAGGACCTGACCGACAACGTCAATCTGATGGCCAACAACCTGACCTCCCAGGTGCGCAACATCTCCCAGGTCTCGGCGGCGGTCGCCAACGGCGATCTGACGAAGAAGGTCACGGTCGAGGCGCGCGGCGAGGTCGCGCAGCTCGCCGACACCGTCAATACGATGGTGAAGACCCTTTCCTCCTTCGCCGACGAGGTGACGCGGGTGGCCCGCGAGGTGGGTACGGAGGGACGCCTGGGCGGCCAGGCGCACGTGCCGGGCGTCTCGGGGACGTGGAAGGACCTCACCGACTCGGTGAACTTCATGGCCTCCAACCTCACCGGACAGGTGCGGCAGATCGCCATGGTCACGACCGCCATCGCCAAGGGCGACATGACCAAGAAGATCGACATCGATGCCCGGGGCGAGATCCTGGAGCTGAAGACCACGATCAACACGATGGTCGACCAGCTGTCGTCCTTCGCCGACCAGGTGACGCGGGTGGCCCGCGAGGTGGGCACCGAGGGCATCCTCGGCGGCCAGGCCCGGGTCCGGGACGTCGACGGCACCTGGCGGGACCTGACCGAGTCCGTGAACGAGATGGCCGGGAACCTCACCCGCCAGGTGCGTGCGATCGCGGCCGTGGCCACCGCGGTGACCCGCGGCGACCTGAGCCTGAAGGTCGACGTGGACGCGGCGGGCGAGATCCAGGTCCTCCAGGACAACATCAACACGATGATCGTCAACCTGCGCGACACCACCCTGGCCAACAAGGAGCAGGACTGGCTCAAGGGCAACCTCGCCCGGATCTCCGCCCTGATGCAGGGGCGGCGGGAGCTGGACGACGTGGCCTCGCTGATCATGAGCGAGCTGACGCCGGTGGTCTCGGCGCAGCACGGCGCCTTCTTCCTGGCGCTGCCGGCGGGCGGTACCACCGAGATCGGGACGGAGGGGGGCGCGGACGGCTCGTACGAGCTGCGGATGCGCGGGAGTTACGCGTACGCGGGCGGTCAGATGCCCATCTCCTTCCGGCCGGGGGAGGGGCTGATCGGGACCGTCGCGGAGGAGAAGCGGACGATCCTCGTCGAGAACACCCCGCCGGGTTACCTGAAGATCTCCTCGGGGCTCGGTGAGGCGCCGCCGGCGCACGTGATCGTGCTGCCGGTGCTGTTCGAGGGGAAGGTGCTCGGTGTCATCGAGCTGGCCTCCTTCACGCCCTTCACACAGATCCAGAAGGACTTCCTCAGCCAGATCGCCGAGATGATCGGGACGAGCGTCAACACCATCAGCGTCAACTCCAAGACGGAGATGCTGCTGAAGCAGTCGCAGGAGATGACCGAGCAGCTGCGGGAGCGTTCCGACGAGCTGGAGAACCGGCAGAAGGCGCTGCAGGCCGCGAACGCGGAGCTGGAGGAGAAGGCCGAGCTGCTGGCCCAGCAGAACCGGGACATCGAGGTGAAGAACACCGAGATCGAGGAGGCGCGGCAGGTCCTGGAGGAGCGCGCCGAGCAGCTCGCGGTCTCGATGCGCTACAAGTCCGAGTTCCTGGCGAACATGTCGCACGAGCTGCGGACGCCGCTCAACTCGCTGCTGATCCTGGCCAAGCTGCTCGCGGACAACGCGGACGAGAACCTCTCGCCGAAGCAGGTGGAGTTCGCCGAGACCATCCACGGTGCCGGTTCGGACCTGCTGCAGCTGATCAACGACATCCTCGACCTGTCGAAGGTCGAGGCCGGGAAGATGGACGTCTCGCCGACCCGGATCGCGCTGGTCCAGCTCGTGGACTACGTGGAGGCGACCTTCCGGCCGCTGACGGCTGAGAAGGGCCTGGACTTCTCGGTACGGGTCTCCCCGGAGCTGCCGGCCACCCTGCACACCGACGAGCAGCGGCTGCTCCAGGTGCTGCGCAACCTGCTGTCGAACGCGGTGAAGTTCACCGACAGCGGGGCGGTGGAGCTGGTGATCCGGCCGGCCGGGGCCGATGTGCCGACGGCGATCCGCGAACAGCTGCTGGAAGCCGGTTCGCTGAGGGAGGCGGACGCGGACCTGATCGCCTTCTCGGTGACCGACACGGGGATCGGGATCGCGGCGAGCAAGATGCTGGTGATCTTCGAGGCGTTCAAGCAGGCGGACGGGACGACGAGCCGCAAGTACGGCGGCACCGGGCTGGGTCTGTCCATCAGCCGGGAGATCGCCCGGCTGCTGGGCGGGGAGATCCACGCGGCGAGCGAGCCCGGCCGCGGGTCCACCTTCACGCTGTACCTGCCGCTGCACCCGAGCGAGCTGCCTCCGCAGGGGTACGCGCCGCCCACGCCCGGCGGAGCCCGCGGCGAGCTGTACCGCAGGTCCCCCGACGGGGCGCGGCCCGCGCTGCCGGCGCCCCCGGCCGTACCGTCGGCGCAGCCCCAGCAGGGGCGGCCCGCGCTGTCGGCCCCGGAGCAGGCCGGGCAGGGGACGGGCGGCGGGGCCGCGTTGTTCCGGCGGCGTCGCAAGCCGTTGAGTGATCTGGAGCCGCGCACGGCGGTGCCGGGGCAGCCGAACGCCATGGGGGCCGAGGACGGTTGGGGCAGCGCGCAGGAGGAACTTCCGGTGGCGCCCCGGACGTACGACTTCCACGGCGAGAAGGTGCTCATCGTGGACGACGACGTACGCAACGTCTTCGCGCTCACCAGCGTGCTGGAGCAGCACGGACTGTCCGTGCTGTACGCGGAGAACGGGCGGGAGGGCATCGAAGTCCTGGAGCAGCACGACGATGTGACGGTCGTGCTGATGGACATCATGATGCCCGAGATGGACGGGTACGCGACGACCTCGGCGATCCGGCGGATGCCGCAGTTCGCGGGGCTGCCGATCATCGCGCTGACGGCGAAGGCGATGAAGGGGGACCGGGAGAAGGCGATCGACTCCGGTGCTTCCGACTACGTCACCAAGCCGGTCGACCCCGACTACCTGCTGTCGGTGATGGAACAGTGGATGCGCGGCAAGTGATCACCGGGAGAGCGGACGGATACCAATGCCGACTCACTGTGGCCGGGGCGGTGTGGGAGCTCGGCAAACGGGGAACCTTCTGCTCTCCCACCACGTTTCTGCTTCGTGCACAGTGACATCTTGGTGACAGGGTGTGGCGATCTCGGGACTGGGGCTACGATGACCGGCACAAGGACGGACGGCGCAAGGATGGCGTCCTCTGGGGCGGGGCCCGGCACACACGCCGGAGCCAGGAGCCGGGGAGGACCCGTGCCGGGGCGAGGAGGACAGGGCATGGTGCAGAAGGCCAAGATCCTCCTGGTCGACGACCGGCCGGAGAATCTGCTGGCGCTGGAGGCCATCCTCTCCGCGCTCGATCAGACACTGGTCCGGGCGTCGTCCGGGGAGGAAGCGCTCAAGGCGCTGCTGACGGACGATTTCGCGGTCATCCTGCTGGATGTCCAGATGCCGGGTATGGACGGGTTCGAGACGGCCGCGCACATCAAGCGGCGGGAACGGACCCGGGACATCCCGATCATCTTCCTCACCGCGATCAACCACGGTCCGCACCACACGTTCCGCGGCTACGCGGCCGGTGCGGTGGACTACATCTCCAAGCCCTTCGACCCCTGGGTGTTGCGCGCCAAGGTCTCGGTCTTCGTGGAGCTGTACACGAAGAACTGCCAGCTCCGCGAGCAGGCGGCCCTGCTGCGCCTGCAGCTGGAGGGCGGCAGCTCGAACGGCGTGGATGCCGGCAAGGAGACGGCCGGACTGCTGGCCGAGCTCTCCGCGCGGCTCGCGGCGGTCGAGGAGCAGGCCGAGGCGCTGACCAAGCAGCTCGGCGAGGACTCGGCCGATGCGGGCGTCGTGGCGACCGCCGCCCATCTGGAACGCAAACTCACCGGACTGCGGCGGGCGCTCGACGCGCTGGAGCCCGGGACGGCCGGAGGGGCTCCGATCCTGCCCGCGCAGAACTGACCGAGCGTGCGGCTGTCCTGGCGGAGCGTCAAAGCGACGACCGGGCTGACGACACGAACGGGTGAAGGGGTGGGCACGCGTGTCCACCGGCGTGCGCACCGGTAACCTCGGCCCCATGGCCTCACGTACGTCCGGTAAGGGTTCCCCGAGCACCGCGGGCACCGCGAAGGGCCGCACCGGCCGTACGACGGCGCCGGCGAAGAAGGCGGCTCCCGCACGCAAGCCTCCGGCGAAGAAGGCCGCGGCTGCCAGGCGGGCGCCGGCCAAGAAGGCCGCGGCCAAGCCCGCGCCGTCCCCGACGGGAGGCGTGGTCCGGCTGGTGCGCGCCGTGTGGCTGGGCTGCGCCCACGCCGTGGGCGCCGTCTTCCGCGGGATCGGCCACGGGGCCAAGAACCTCGACCCCGCCCACCGCAAGGACGGCCTGGCGCTGTTGCTTCTCGCCCTCGGGCTGATCGTCGCCGCCGGTACCTGGTCGAATCTGAACGGACCCGTCGGGGATCTGGTCACCATGCTGGTCACCGGTGCCTTCGGACGACTGGACCTGCTCGTGCCGATCCTGCTCGGTGTCATGGCGGTTCGTTTCATCCGCCATCCCGAACAGACCGACGCCAACGGCCGCATCGGCGTCGGGCTGTCCGCCCTCGTCATCGGAATCCTGGGCCTGGTCCACATCGCCTGCGGAGCGCCCGGCCGGGACGAGGGCACCACCGCGATGCAGAACGCGGGCGGGCTCATCGGCTGGGGAGCCTCCAAGCCGCTGATCTTCACCATGGGTGCGCCGCTGGCCGTGCCCCTGCTGGTGCTGCTGACGATCTTCGGGCTGCTCGTGGTCACCGCGACCCCGGTCAACGCGATCCCGCAGCGGCTGCGCCGGCTCGGGATCCGGCTGGGGATCATCGCCCCGAACGAGTACGACGAGGGGTACGGGGAGCCCGAGGCCGGCCCGGGCGAGCGGCACGACCCCGAGCAGTGGCGGGCCCGTGGCCGGGCCGGCGGCGCGGGCTCCGGCGCCCCGGCGGACACCGCCGAGGAGGAGGCGCTCGCCCGGCGGCGCAGGCCGCGCAGAAGCTCCGTCCGTCCGGCCGCGGACCGGGAGATGGACGCCGTCGACGTGGCCGCGGCGGCCGCCGCCGCGCTGGACGGGGTGGTCTACGGCGGAATGCCGCCCTCCCCGCTCGTCGCCGACCTCACGCAGGGGATCACCGTCGAGCGGGAGGGAGCGGAGGCCACCGCTCCGGTGCCGACCGCCCGCGGGGAGCGTCCCGTACCGGCCGTCGCCCCCGCGGCCCCCGGCGAGCGGCCGCACGCCACCACCGCCGCGGCCTCCGGGACGCTGGCGGTGCCCGACCTGACCAAGGCCCCGCCGCAGACCCAGGCGCTGCCGCCGCGCGCCGAGCAGCTCCAGCTGCGCGGGGACATCACGTACGCGCTGCCCTCGCTCGACCTGCTGGAGCGCGGCGGGCCGGGCAAGACCCGCAGCGCCGCCAACGACGCGGTGGTCGCCTCGCTGACGAACGTCTTCACGGAGTTCAAGGTGGACGCCCAGGTCACCGGCTTCACTCGGGGCCCGACGGTCACCCGTTACGAGGTGACCCTCGGCGCCGCGGTGAAGGTCGAGCGGATCACGGCGCTGGCGAAGAACATCGCCTACGCCGTGGCCTCGCCGGACGTCCGGATCATCAGCCCCATCCCGGGCAAGTCCGCGGTCGGCATCGAGATCCCGAACACCGACCGCGAGATGGTCAACCTGGGCGACGTCCTGCGCCTCGCGGACGCGGCCGAGGACGACCACCCGATGCTGGTCGCGCTGGGCAAGGACGTCGAGGGCGGCTACGTCATGGCCAACCTCGCCAAGATGCCGCACGTGCTGGTCGCCGGTGCCACCGGCTCCGGAAAGTCCTCCTGCATCAACTGCCTGATCACCTCCGTCATGGTCCGGGCCACCCCGGAGGACGTGCGGATGGTGCTGGTGGACCCCAAGCGGGTCGAGCTGACGGCGTACGAGGGCATCCCGCACCTGATCACTCCGATCATCACCAACCCCAAGCGGGCCGCGGAGGCGCTCCAGTGGGTCGTGCGCGAGATGGACCTGCGCTACGACGACCTGGCCGCCTTCGGCTACCGGCACATCGACGACTTCAACCAGGCCATCCGGGACGGCAAGATCAAACTGCCGCCGGGCAGCGAGCGCGAGCTCAGCCCGTACCCGTACCTCCTGGTGATCGTCGACGAGCTGGCGGACCTGATGATGGTGGCCCCGCGCGACGTCGAGGACTCGATCGTCCGGATCACCCAGCTGGCCCGCGCGGCCGGCATCCACCTGGTGCTCGCCACGCAGCGGCCCTCGGTGGACGTGGTCACCGGCCTCATCAAGGCCAACGTGCCCTCGCGCCTCGCCTTCGCCACGTCCTCCCTCGCCGACAGCCGGGTCATCCTCGACCAGCCGGGCGCCGAGAAGCTGATCGGCAAGGGCGATGGGCTGTTCCTGCCGATGGGCGCCAACAAGCCGGTCCGCCTCCAGGGCGCCTTCGTCACCGAGGACGAGATCGCCGGGATCGTCCAGCACTGCAAGGACCAGATGGCGCCGGTCTTCCGGGACGACGTCACCGTCGGGCAGAAGCAGAAGAAGGAGATCGACGAGGACATCGGCGACGACCTGGACCTGCTGTGCCAGGCGGCGGAGCTGGTGGTCTCGACCCAGTTCGGTTCCACCTCCATGCTCCAGCGCAAGCTGCGGGTGGGTTTCGCGAAGGCCGGGCGGCTCATGGACCTCATGGAATCGAGGGGCATCGTGGGTCCGAGCGAGGGTTCGAAGGCGCGCGACGTGCTGCTGAAGGCCGACGAACTGGACGGGGTACTGGCCGTCATCCGCGGCGAGGCCCATCCGTGATGAAACCGCGGGCAACCGTTTCCCTTGGGCTCGCGTCAAGTTGAAGGGAGGTGGCGGCACCTCGCACGACATCGCGTACGGCGTCGGGCCGCCGGACCGGACGGGACCTGCCGTCGCCATTCGGATGGCGTAGGAAGTGCACCCTCCGGTTGCTCCACCCTTTCGTCACCCCCCTAGACTGGACTTCCAGCAGGTGGCTACACGCTCGAAAGGCGCCCTTGTGTCCATCGGCAACTCCAACTCCCCCGAAGAAGAGCGGCCTTCGACCGACGACCGGTCCGAGGACCGCATCGTCGAACGTCCTGTCGAAGAGCCTTCCATCGGGACGGCCCTCAAGAAGGCCCGGATCGCCGCCGGGCTCACTGTCGACGAGGTCAGTTCCACCACCCGCGTGCGCATCCCGATCGTGCACGCGATCGAAGAGGACGACTTCACGCGGTGCGGCGGCGACGTCTACGCCCGCGGTCACATCCGTACGCTCGCCCGCGCCGTCCACCTCGACCCGGCACCCCTGGTCGAGAGCTACGACGCGGCCCACGGCGGCCGGCCGGCACCCACCCCCGCCGCGCCGATGTTCGATGCCGAGCGCATCCGCCCCGAGCGGCAGCGGCCCAACTGGACCGCGGCCATGGTCGCCGCCATCGTCGCCGTGATCGGCTTCGTGGGCTTCACCGCCTTCAGCGGCGGCGGCGACAAGGACAAGCGGCCGGTGGCGGAAGGTTCCGCCTCCCCGAAGCCCGCACCCCACCAGACCGGCGGCAAGCCGGCCGCCCAGCCCCAGACCCCTCAGGCACCCAAGCCGGAGCCCTCGGACAGCGCCATCGCCGCCGCGCCCAAGGACCTCGTCACGGTCGTCCTGACGGCCGACACGGGCGAGAGCTGGATCTCCGCGAAGGACTCCACCGGTCGGCTGCTCTTCGACGGCACCCTCGTGCAGGGTGAGTCCAAGACCTTCACGGACAAGGAGTCCGTCGACCTCGTGCTCGGCGACGCCGGGGTCGTGAAGCTCTTCGTGAACGGTAAGGAGATCAAGGACGACTTCCAGCCAGGTCAGGTGGAACGTCTCACATACACCAAGGAAGACCCTCTGCAGGATCAGCCCCAGGCGGGCTGACGAGAGAGCCGCCCCAGGGCGGAACGCGTGAATCCGGGTCCCCGGGGTGCCACACCGCACCCCGGGGATCTTGACGTGCGGGGACGTGCGGCTGGGGCCGGCGCCGGGACGAAGTAGTCTTGAGTCCATGCCCGAACGCCGTACCGTCGCCCTTGTCACTCTTGGCTGCGCCCGTAACGAGGTGGACTCGGAGGAGCTCGCAGGCCGCTTGGCGGCGGATGGCTGGGAGCTCGTCGAGGACGCCGCCGATGCGGACGTAGCCGTCGTCAACACCTGTGGCTTCGTCGAAGCCGCCAAGAAGGACTCCGTAGACGCCCTGCTGGAAGCCAACGATCTCAAGGATCACGGCAAGACCCAGGCCGTCGTCGCCGTCGGCTGCATGGCCGAGCGCTACGGCAAGGAGCTTGCCGAAGCGCTTCCCGAGGCCGACGGCGTGCTCGGCTTCGACGACTACGCCGACATCTCCGACCGCCTCCAGACCATCCTGAACGGCGGCATCCACGCCTCGCACACCCCGCGCGACCGGCGCAAGCTGCTGCCGATCAGCCCGGCGGAGCGCCAGACCGCCGAGGTGGCGCTCCCGGGCCACGCCCAGGAACCCGTGGCCGAGGCCCCCGCCGACCTCCCGGACGGCCTCGCGCCCGCCTCCGGGCCGCGCGCGCCCCTGCGCCGCCGCCTGGACAAGAGCCCCGTCGCCTCGGTCAAGCTGGCCTCCGGCTGCGACCGGCGCTGCTCCTTCTGCGCCATCCCGTCCTTCCGCGGCTCCTTCATCTCCCGCCGTCCCGGCGACGTGCTGGGCGAGACCCGCTGGCTCGCCGAGCAGGGCGTCAAGGAGATCATGCTGGTCTCCGAGAACAACACCTCGTACGGCAAGGACCTCGGCGACATCCGGCTGCTGGAGACCCTGCTGCCGGAGCTGGCCGAGGTGGACGGCATCGAGCGCGTCCGCGTCAGCTACCTGCAGCCCGCCGAGATGCGGCCCGGCCTGATCGACGTACTCACCTCGACCCCCAAGGTCGTGCCGTACTTCGACCTGTCCTTCCAGCACTCGGCGCCGGACGTGCTGCGCTCCATGCGCCGCTTCGGTGACACCGACCGCTTCCTGGAACTGCTGGACACCATCCGCAGCAAGGCCCCGACGGCTGGCGTGCGGTCCAACTTCATCGTCGGCTTCCCCGGCGAGAAGGAGTCGGACTTCGCCGAGCTGGAGCGTTTCCTCACCCACGCGCGTCTGGACGCCATCGGCGTCTTCGGCTACTCCGACGAGGACGGCACCGAGGCCGTCACCTACGACCACAAGCTGGACGAGGACACCATCGCCGAGCGGCTCGCGCACATGCAGCGGCTCGCCGAGGAGCTCACCTCGCAGCGCGCGGAGGAGCGGATCGGGGAGACCCTGGAAGTGCTCGTCGAGACCGTGGAAGAGGTCGACGAGGACGGTGAGGGCGCCTACGGACGCGCCGCGCACCAGGCACCCGAGACCGACGGCCAGGTGGTCTTCACGGACAGCACGGGCCTGGTCCCGGGGCGTATCGTCACGGCGAAGGTGGTCGGGACCCTGGGTGTGGACCTGGTGGCCGAGCCCCTGGGCACGGATCTTGAGGAGGCGGCCGGATGACCGGAGTCCCGGCATCTGCGGCGGGCGGGACCGGCCGTCGGCCCGTACCCGGCGCGAAGCTGGGGGCCGCGGCGGTCAATCAGGCCAGCCTGTGGAACATCGCCAACATCCTGACGATGATGCGGCTCGTGCTGGTGCCGGGCTTCGTCTTCCTGCTGCTCGCCGAGGGCGGCTACGACCCGGCCTGGCGGGCCTGGGCCTGGGCCGCGTTCGCCGTCGCCATGATCACGGACATCTTCGACGGGCACCTGGCCCGGACGTACAACCTGGTCACGGACTTCGGCAAGATCGCCGACCCCATCGCCGACAAGGCGATCATGGGGTCGGCGCTCATCTGTCTTTCCTGGCTCGGTGACCTCCCCTGGTGGGTGACCGGGGTGATCCTCGGACGGGAGCTGGGGATCACGCTCCTGCGCTTCTGGGTCATCCGCTACGGCGTGATTCCGGCCAGCCGGGGCGGCAAGCTCAAGACCCTGGCCCAGGGAACGGCCGTCGGCATGTACGTGCTCGCGCTGACCGGGGCGCTGGCGACCATGCGCTTCTGGGTGATGGCGCTCGCCGTCGTGCTGACCGTCGTCACCGGTCTGGACTACATCCGCCAGGCCGTAGTCCTGCGCCGTGAGGGTCTTGTGGCGGAGCGGGCCGCGAGGTGACCTACGCGGCGGGGGATTCTCCGGCGGCGGAAACCGGTACCGGAGAGGTCGAAGTGACGGAGGTGGCTGCGGAGGCGCTGCGCCTGCTCACGGACCGTGACCAGACCCTCGCCGTGGCCGAATCCCTGACCGGCGGCATGGTGGCCGCCGAGATCACGGCCGTGGCCGGCGCCTCCCAGTCCTTCCGCGGCTCGGTCACGGCGTATGCGACGGAGATCAAGCACAGGGTCCTGGGAGTGGACGCCGGACTCCTCGAGGCCGAAGGCGCGGTGAACGCGCAGGTCGCGGCGGAGATGGCGGCGGGCGTGCGGCGGGTGATGGGTGCCTCGTGGGGGATCGCGACCACCGGAGTGGCCGGCCCGCAGCCGCAGGACGGGCAGCCGGTGGGAACGGTTTTCATCGCGGTGGACGGCCCGGGGGGCAGGAAAACGGTCCGTCTGCGGTTGAACGGCTCCCGGGAGGAAATCCGTAGGGAGAGTGCACGGACAGTGCTCGAGCTTCTCTCAGACCAACTCCGTGAGAATGCGCGGGGGCAGGATACGGAACAGAACGGGGGGATTTGATGTTTGCAGCCCTGAGTGAACACGACATCGCTCCCCGCACGGCCGCGGCGCGAGGCGGTACGGTGGGGCGTGAAGGATGCGGCTACACGGTCAGAGGAGGGAGCCACCGATGATTCTGCTCCGTCGCCTGCTGGGTGACGTGCTGCGTCGGCAGCGCCAGCGCCAGGGCCGTACTCTGCGCGAAGTCTCCTCGTCGGCCCGAGTTTCGCTCGGCTATCTCTCCGAGGTGGAGCGGGGGCAGAAGGAGGCATCCTCCGAGCTGCTCTCCGCGATCTGCGACGCGTTGGACGTACGGATGTCCGAGCTGATGCGCGAAGTCAGCGATGAACTGTCGCTGGCCGAGCTGGCACAGTCGGCCGCGGCAAGCGAACCGGTGAGTGTGCCGGTCCGCCCGATGCTCAATTCGGTCTCCATGGCTTCGGTCGCGGGTGGGCCGGAGCGGGTGACCATCAAGGCGCCTGCGGAAGCGGTGAATGTCGTAGCCGCGTGAGCGAGCACGTGCGCGTTTGAGCGTGGCCGGAGCCCCGGTCGGTGTGGAAGCACCGGCCGGGGCTCCCGGCCGTTCTGGGTGCGGGCGCGAGGGGGGTGCGGGAGGATGGGGCCGTCCGGGTCCCGGCCCCTGGGAGGTAGCCGTGCGGCGGTTACTGCGCATACCTGTGGTGTCGGCGCTCGCACTGACGGTGGGGGCGCTGTGGTGGTGGGCCGTGCTGCGGCTGGTGCTGGTGCCTGCGGAGTCCGGGGCCGTCGAGGGCGCCGTGGCGGTGGGCGGCTGGGGACTGGGGCTGCTGCCCGTGCACTGCGTTCCGGCCCCGGTGCGAAAGGCCCGGAGGCCGGCTGCCATGGCGGACGGGGTAGCCGGGGCGGACGGGGCGGACAGGGACGTGGCGGGCGGGGCGGGCGGTGCGGACGGGGCAATCCGAGTGGACCGGGCCGACCTGGGCGACGGGGTTACCAGGGCATCGACACTCCGCCGTTCGGGCGAAGGATCTGGCCGGTCATGAAGGACGAGGCGTCCGAGGCCAGGTAGAGCACCGCCTGGGCGATGTCCTCGGGCTCGCCGACCCGGCGCAGCGGTGACATGCGGACCATCGCCGCCTCGGTCTGCTCCTGGGCCTCGGGGCTGTGGCGGCCGGTCATCGGCGTGCGGATCCAGCCCGGGGCGACGGCGTTGACGCGTATCCCGTGCGGGCCGACCTCGCCTGCGAGGGTCCGGGTCAGCTGGACGACGGCCGCCTTGGCCGCGCTGTAGCAGAGCAGGCCGGGCCGGGCCGCGTCCACGGCCCCCGAGGCCATCGTGACGAGGGAGCCGGGGCGGCCTGCCGCGATCATGGAACGAGCGGCCTCCTGGCAGGTGCGCAGGACCCCCTTGAAATTGACGTCCAGGACCCGGTCGAGGTCCTCGTCCGACGTCTCCAGGACGCTGCTGGTGTGCATGATTCCGGCGATGGCGGCGGCGATGTCGAGCGGGCCCGCCGCGGTGACGGCCTCCCGGAGCGCGGCCCGGTCGGTGACGTCGAGGGGATGGACGGTGGCGGCGCCGCCGGCCTTGGTGACGAGGGCGGCCGTCTCGGCGAGCCCTTGCCCGTCGCGGTCCGCGCAGTGCACGTGCGCGCCCGCCTCGGCGAGGAGGACGGCGGTGGCGCGGCCGATGCCGCTGGCGGCGCCGGTGACCAGGGCTGTGCGGCCGGTGAGGTCGTAGGAGACTGTGGGTGTGGGCATGCGGGGACCGTACGGCCCGATCTGACGGAGCGTCAATAAGTTCGGGCGGTCCTCCCAGTTGGGGTACTACCGCGTCGGGCCCGGCTGGCAGCGGGGGCACCAGTAGGTGGGGCGGCCGTCTTGGTCGGCCTTGCGGACGGGCGTGCCGCAGCGCAGGCAGGGGCGCTTGGCCCGGCCGTAGACGAAGAGCTCCTGGCCGGGGAGGCGGCTGCCGGTGGTGTTACGGGGACCGGGCCGCTCGCCGGTGTTCGCCGACAGGAGGCGGTGGGCGGCGGCGGCCAGCCGGGGGAGGGTCGCCTCGGGAAGGGCCCCGACCGGCGTCCAGGGGGTGACCCCGGCGAGGAAGCAGAGCTCGGCCTTGTAGATGTTGCCGATCCCGGCGAGGTTGCGCTGGTCGAGCAGGGCCTCGCCGAGAGGCCGCTCGGGGGCGGTGAGGAGGTTGGCGGCGGCGAGGGCGGGATCCCAGTCCGGGCCGAGGAGGTCGGGGCCGAGGTGGCCGACGGCCCGGTCCTCCTCGGCGGTGCGGATCAGTTCCAGGACGGGGAGGCGGTAGCCGACGACGATGTGGTCGGCTGTGCCGAGGATGGCGCGGATCTCGTAGGCGGGGCCGCCGTGCCACTTCTCGCCGACGGCGAAGACGCGCCAGGCGCCGTCCATGCGGAGATGGCTGTGCAGGGTGAGGCCGCCCTCCAGGCGGGCGAGGATGTGTTTGCCGCGGGGGGTGACGTCGAGGGTGACGCGGCCGGTGAGGTCGGCCGTGGCGAACCGGGGGACGCGCAGGTCGCTGCGGGTGAGTTCGCGGCCTGCCAGAACGGCGTGGAGACGGGTCGCCACGCGCCGGATGCTGTCACCTTCGGGCATGTGGCCATTGTCGCCCGCTGCCCGCTGCCCGCTGCCCGCTGCCCGCTGCCCGCTGCCCGCGGCCCGCTGCCCGCCGCGGGCCGCGGGTCCGGGGGGCCGGGCAGTCCGGGCAGTCCGGTGGAAAGGCGTCGGGGCGAAGGGCGCGAGCCCCTGCGGCGGGGTGCAGCCGCAGGGGCTCTGTGGATCAGGAAGGGGCCGAGGGGCCGGACGGGCCGCTCATCACTTCCAGACGAGGCCCTTGTTCGGGTAGCTGTAGGGGTTGCCCCAGTACTCGGCCGCGGCGACCTTCGTCTGGGCCGACGGGGCGAGGGCCACCGCGCAGCTGGTCTGCGTCCGGCCGTTGGTGAAGCCCTTCGGCAGCGACTCGTTCGGGCACTTCTCGAACTTGCCGATGATCGAGACGCGCTGCGCCTCGGTGCCGTCCCCGAGCAGACCCTTGATCTGGGTGACGGATGAGTACGACAGGTCCGTGGTGCCGGTGTTCTTGACCGAGTAGCGGATGTAGTACGGGATCATCCCCTTCACCTTGTCGCCGAGCTTGAGGGCGTCCAGGTCGGCGGGGTTGCCCTGCTCGATCGCGGTGACCGTGAGGGCGATCTGGCCGCCCTTGTTGTTTCCGTAGCTGAACGGGATCTCCGCAGCCTCGCCGATCTTGAAGGTCTGACCGGACTTCGCCGTGCCGTTCGCCCCGGCGGGGGCCTCGCTGCCGCCGGTGGTGGGGCTTGTGGCGCTGGGGCTGCCCCAGTCGGACGGGGCAGTGGCCGAGGGGGACGGGGCGCCGGCCGAGGTGGCCTCGCTCGGCTGCGCGGGGGCCAGCTCCTCGTTGCCGTTCTTGCAGCCCGTCAGGGCCAGGGTTCCGGCGACCGCCAGGCCGACCGCGCCGAGGGTGGTCGTACGCATGCTGATGGTGCTCACTCTTCTACTCCCCCATGACTGTGCATCGCCCGTGCAATGCCTGTGATCATCTTGATAAAGGATGAATAAGCGGCTGTGCCAGCTCAGGGGCGGTCGGCGACGGTTCTGTGACATGTCCAGGACGTGAGCGGAACAGTCGAGACCGTTTGCGGTCGTCAGGAACGCAAGCGCAATCCTCTCGGAGTGGCATGGAAACCGGCCGCCTCCAGGGTCCGGCCCAAGGGGGAGGTGAGGGCTGCGGCGGCGTTGATCCGCTCCACCGTCAGGGCCGGGAGCGTGCCCGCGCGAGAGGACGCCGCCAGCGCGGCCGTGGCGGCCGCGAGCCGGGGGTCCTCCGGCGCGGGCCAGGCCAGCAGGGTCTTGCCGCCGCGCTCCAGGTACAGCGTGAGCTCCCCGTCCACCAGGACCACCAGCGAGCCCGCCTTGCGGCCCGGCTTGTGGGTGGCCCCCGCCGGGGGCTCCGGCCAGGGCAGGGCCGCTCCGTACGCGTTCGCCGGGTCGGCGGCCGCCAGGACCACCGCCGCCAGCGGGGGCGGGGTCCGCTCCGCGGCCCGCAGCCGGTCCACCGCGCCGTCCATCGCGAACTGGGCCGCGCCCAGTCCCTCGACCACGTAACCCCGGCGGGCCTGGCCGCTGTCCTCGAAGGCCGACAGGACGCGGTAGACCGCGCTGAAGCCGCCCTCCACCCCCTCCGCGGCGACCGCGCCGCGGGTCACCACGCCGTGCCGGTCGAGCAGGGTGCGGGCCAGGGCGTGGGCCCGGTGGGTCGGGTCGGGGGCCGCGGACGGCAGGAGGGACCAGCGCCCGGAGACCGTGGGCGGCCCCGTACGGGACACGGTCGCGCTGAGCGTGCCGTATCGGCCGCGGGGGACGGTGCG
This sequence comes from Streptomyces sp. NPDC054849, assembly GCF_053610945.1. Classification (NCBI taxonomy): domain Bacteria; kingdom Bacillati; phylum Actinomycetota; class Actinomycetes; order Kitasatosporales; family Streptomycetaceae; genus Streptomyces; species Streptomyces sp. NPDC054849. The sequence goes on along the minus strand of NZ_JBSGZI010000027.1, from coordinate 67,054 downwards.
CCGGGCACGGTGGGCCGTGGAGCCCGCCGTGCGGCCCGAGCCCAGCAGGGAGCGCAGCGGCGCCAGGGTGTCGTTGGTGAGCCGGCCCGACCAGGCCAGGTCCCACACGGCCTCGGAGAGTGCCAGGTCGGACACCTCGGGGAACTCCGCGCGGATCGACTCCGAGATCTGCCGGAAGAACAGGCCGTACCCGCCCGCGAGGGACGCCAGGACCGCCTGGTGGAGCGGGCTCTGCTCCAGGGGGTGCGGCGGGGGCAGGAGCAGCGGGGCCGCGTCCGCCAGGTAGAGCGAGACCCAGCCGTCCTTGCCGGGGAGGGCTCCCGCGCCCGCCCACACCACCTCTCCCGCGGTGGTCAGTTCGTCCAGCAGGCCGGGGGAGTAGCCGCTGACCCGCGACGGGAGGATCAGACGTTCCAGCGCCGAGGCCGGGACCGGGGCGCCCTGAAGCTGCTCCACCGCCCGGGCCAGGCCGTCGAGGCCGCGCAGGGCTCCGCCCAGGTGCTGCCACTGGGGCAGGAAGGTGGCCAGGGAGGTCGGCGGTACCGGTTCCAGCTCCTGGCGGAGTGCGGCCAGCGAGCGGCGGCGGAGCCGGCGCAGCACCGTCGCGTCGCACCATTCCTGGCCGATGCCCGCCGGGTGGAACTCGCCCTGGACCACCCGGCCGGCCGCGGCGAGCCGGTGCAGGGCGCCCTCCGTCACCGCCGGGCCCAGCCCGAAGCGGGTGGCGACGGCGGTCGTGGTGAACGGCCCGTGGGTGCGGGCGTACCGGGCGAGCAGGTCTCCCAGCGGGTCCTTGACCGGCTCGGTGAACGCCTCCGGGACGCCGACGGGAAGCGCCGTGCCCAGCGCGTCCCGCAGCCGGCCCGCGTCCTCGATCGCCGCCCAGTGGTCCACGCCGCCGATCCGCACCCGGATGGCACGTCGGGCCGCGGCGAGCTCGTCCGCCCAATCGGGATCCGCCCCGCGCTCGGTCAGCTGGTTCTGCGTCAGCGGGCCCAGCAGGCGCAGCAGGTCGGCCACGGACTCGGGATCCTTGGCCCGGCGGTCCTCGGTCAGCCACTGGAGCTCCCGCTCCAGCTCCTCCAGGACCTCCGCGTCGAGGAGTTCGCGCAGCTCCGCCTGGCCGAGCAGCTCGGCCAGCAGCCGGGAGTCCAGGGACAGCGCGGCCGCCCTGCGCTCGGCCAGGGGGGAGTCGCCCTCGTAGAGGAACTGGGCGACGTACCCGAAGAGGAGGGAACGGGCGAAGGGGGAGGGCTCCGGGGTGGTGACCTCGACCAGCCGGACCCGGCGCGCCTCGATGTCGCCCATCAGCTCGGTCAGGCCCGGCACGTCGAAGACGTCCTGCAGGCATTCGCGGACGGCTTCCAGCACGATCGGGAAGGACCCGAACTCCGACGCCACCTGAAGCAGTTGGGAGGCGCGCTGGCGCTGCTGCCACAGCGGGGTGCGCTTGCCCGGTTGGCGCCGCGGCAGCAGCAGGGCGCGGGCCGCGCACTCGCGGAAGCGGGAGGCGAAGAGCGCGGAGCCGCCGACCTGGTCGGTGACGATCTGGTTGATGTCACCGTGGTCGAAGGCGACGTCGGCCGCGCCCAGCGGGGCCTGTTCGTCGTCGAACTCGAAGGTGGCCGTGTGGGCGGGATCGTGGTCCAGGAGGTCCATGGACAGCAGGTCTGCGTCCGGGAGGCGGAGCACGATGCCGTCGTCGGCGTGCATCACCTGCGCGTCCATGCCGTACTTCTCGGCGAGGCGGGCACCGAGCGCCAGCGCCCACGGGGCGTGCACCTGCGCGCCGAACGGGGAGTGGACCACGACCCGCCAGTCGCCGAGCTCGTCGCGGAAGCGCTCCACCACGATGGTCCGGTCGTCCGGGACGTGACCGCAGGCCTCTCGCTGCTCGGAGAGGTACGCCAGCACGTTCTCCGTGGCCCAGGCGTCCAGGCCGGCCGCCAGCAGCCGCAGACGCGCGTCCTCGTCGGAGAGGCCGCCGAGCTCGCGCAGGAACGCGCCGACCGCGCGGCCCAGTTCGAGCGGGCGGCCGAGCTGGTCGCCCTTCCAGAACGGCAGCCGGCCAGGCACCCCGGGCGCGGGGGTGACCAGGACCCGGTCGCGGGTGATGTCCTCGATCCGCCACGAGGTGGTGCCCAGCGTGAAGACGTCCCCGACGCGGGATTCGTAGACCATCTCCTCGTCGAGCTCGCCGACGCGGCCGCCGCCCTTCTTCGGGTCCGATCCCGCGAGGAACACTCCGAAGAGCCCGCGGTCCGGGATGGTGCCGCCCGAGGTGACCGCGAGGCGCTGGGCCCCCGGCCGGCCGGTGATCGTCCCCGCCACCCGGTCCCAGACCACGCGCGGCCTGAGCTCGGCGAACGCGTCCGACGGATAGCGGCCGGCCAGCATGTCGAGCACCGCCGTGAACGCCGACTCGGGCAGCGCGGCGAAGGGCGCCGCCCGCCGGACCAGGGCGAGGAGGTCGTCCAGCTGCCAGGTGTCCATCGCGACCATCGCGACCAGCTGTTGCGCCAGTACGTCCAGGGGATTGGCGGGGACGCGCAGGGACTCGATCGCACCCGTGCGCATCCGCTCGGTGACCACGGCCGCCTGCACCAGGTCGCCGCGGTACTTGGGGAAGACCACCCCGGTGGAGACGGCACCCACCTGGTGTCCGGCCCGGCCCACCCGCTGGAGCCCGGAGGCCACCGAGGGCGGGGACTCCACCTGCACCACCAGGTCCACGGCGCCCATGTCGATGCCCAGCTCCAGGCTGGAGGTGGCGACCACGGCGGGCAGCCGGCCCGCCTTCAGGTCCTCCTCCACCAGTGCCCGCTGCTCCTTGGACACCGAGCCGTGGTGCGCGCGGGCCAGCAGGGGCGGGGCGCCGTGGGCGGCTCCCGACTGGGCCATGATCTCGGCCGGGGGCGGACCCTCCGGCAGTTTCTCGCCCATGGCGCGCTCGTACGCGATCTCGTTGAGCCGGTTGCACAGACGCTCGGCGAGGCGGCGGGAGTTGGCGAACACGATCGTCGAGCGGTGCGCCTGCACCAGGTCCGCGATCCGCTCCTCCACGTGCGGCCAGATCGAGGGCTTGTCACCGCCCTCCCTGCCCTCGGTCGCGGGGGAGCCGCCCAACTCGCCCATGTCCTGCACCGGGACGACCACCGACAGGTCGAACTCCTTGTCCGACGGCGGCTGCACGATCTCCACCTTGCCGCGCGGCGCGAGGTACCGGGCCACCTCGTCCACGGGCCGGACCGTCGCCGACAGCCCGATCCGGCGCGCGGGGCGCGGCAGCAGCTCGTCCAGCCGTTCCAGGGAGAGGGCGAGGTGGGCGCCGCGCTTGGTCCCGGCGACCGCGTGCACCTCGTCCAGGATCACCGTCTCGATCCCCGCGAGGGCGTCCCGGGCGGCGGAGGTCAGCATCAGGAACAGCGACTCTGGCGTGGTGATGAGGATGTCCGGCGGGCGGGTGGCCAGCGCCCGCCGCTCGGCGGGCGGGGTGTCACCGGAGCGGATCCCGACCCGGATGTCCGGCTCGGGCAGGCCGAGGCGGACGGACTCCTGCCGGATCCCGGTCAGCGGGCTGCGGAGATTGCGCTCCACGTCGACCGCCAGGGCCTTCAGCGGCGACACGTACAGGACGCGGCAGCGCTTCCTCTGCTCCGCGGGCGGCGGCGTCGAGGCGAGCCGGTCGAGGGCGGCGAGGAACGCGGCCAAAGTCTTGCCGGAGCCGGTGGGGGCCACCACCAGCACGTCAGACCCCTCCCCGATCGCCCGCCAGGCACCCTCCTGAGCGGTGGTGGGCGTGAGAAAGGCCCCCGTGAACCACGAGCGGGTCGCGGGGGAGAACGAGTCGAGCGCAGCGCCTGCCATGCCCCCATCGTGCACCCGGCCACTGACAACGGCCCGGACCTGGGGAAACGTGCGTCGGCCCAGGGGCGCAGAATGGGGGGATGGGGACGGACGAGGGGCGCCGGGAGTGGGCCAGGCACTGGCAGTACCCCGAACTGCCCGGGCTGGATCTGCTGCGCGCCCACTACGTACGCCACACCTTTCCGCGCCACGCGCACGACGGGTACGTCATCGCGGCGGTCACCGGCGGCGTCGAGGAGATAGGGCTGCCCGGCCATGTCGTGCGCGCCGGGCCGGGCAGTGTGGTCCTGATCAACCCCGAGGTGCCGCACACCGCGCGCGCCGGGGTGCCCGAAGGCTGGGCCTACGCCACCCTCTACCCCTCGCGCGATCTGATCGTCGAGGTAGCCGACGAGATCGGTACCCTGCGCGGCACCCCCGCCTTCACCACCGAGATGGTCGCCGACCCGCAGGGCGCCCGGGCGATCACCGAGATCCACCGGGCCGCCGAGGCGGAGAACGCGCTGGCCGCCGACACGCTGCTGCGGGGCCTGGTGGCGCGGATGCTGACCCGGCACGCCGGCCCGATGCCCTCCCGTACGGTGCAGGGCGCGGGCGGCGCGGACGCTGCGGCGGCCCGGGCCGTACTGCAGGAGCGCATGGCCGACCCGCCGTCGCTGGAGCAGCTCGCGGCGGAGCTGGGCACGAGCCCCTTCGCCCTGCTGCGGGCCTTCCGGGAGCGGTACGGCATGCCGCCGCACACCTGGCTGACCGACGCCCGGGTCCGACAGGCACGCCGGCTGCTCGACGCCGGCGCCCCGCCGGCGGAGGCGGCGGTCACCGTCGGCTTCACCGACCAGCCCCATTTGAACCGGCACTTCACCCGGATCGTGGGGGTCCCGCCGGGCGCGTACCGGAGGGAGCGGGCCCTTTAGGTCGTGTGTGTCGAAGTCCCGTCCGGCCGGCGCTGCTCTGACGACACTCCCCAGGCCCCCAGGCCACGGAGGACGGACGGCGCCGCGCAACGGAGCTGACCGGACTGCCCGCCGGGCCGCCGCGGCGGAGGGGTCGGAACCGGGCGCGCGCAAGAACGTACAAGACGGCTCGGCCGGGCCCCGCATAGCTTCGGGGCGTGGGAGAACAGCGGATGGTCACAGAGCCAGAGGTACGAGAGACACCACGGCCCGACGAGCGGCCGCGCGCCGCCGTCGTACGGGACGCGCTCGGGGTCGGGGTGGCCGTCGGGCTGTCCGGGTTCGCCTTCGGCGTGACCGCCGCCGGGGCCGGTATCAGCACCCTGCAGGCCTGTGTGCTGAGCCTGCTCGTCTTCACGGGCGCCTCGCAGTTCGCGCTGGTCGGGGCGCTCGCGGCGGGCGGGAACCCGTTCACCGCGGCCGCCGGCGCCTTCTTCCTCGGGACCCGCAACGCCTTCTACGGGCTGCGCCTGTCGCAGCTCCTCGCGCTGCCGCGCGCCGTACGGCCCCTCGCCGCGCACTGGGTGATCGACGAGACCACCGCCGTGGCGCTGGCCCAGCCCGACCGGAAGTCGGCCCGGCTCGGCTTCACCGTCACCGGGCTCAGCCTCTACGCGCTGTGGAACCTCACCACCCTGCTCGGCGCGCTCGGCGCCGAGGCCATCGGGGACACCAGGGCGTGGGGGCTGGACGCCGCCGGGCCCGCCGTGTTCCTGGCCCTGCTCGCGCCGATGCTGAAGACCGCCACCGAGCGGGCCGTCGCCGCCCTCGCGCTCGTCCTCGGGCTCGCCTTCCTGCCCGTACTGCCCGCCGGGGTGCCCGTGCTGATCGCCGCCCTGGCCGCCCCCGTAGTGCTGTGGATGAAGGGACGCCGCTCGTGAACGTCTGGATCGCCATCGCACTCACCGTCGCCGGCTGCTACGCCGTCAAGCTCGCCGGGCTGCTCGTCCCCGCCGGGGCACTGGAGCGGCCCCTGGTGCGCCGGCTGGCCGCGCTGCTGCCGGTCGCGCTGCTCGCCGCGCTCACCGCCCAGCAGACCTTCAGCACCGGGTCCGCCCTCGTGGTCGACGCCCGCGCCGCCGGGCTCGCGGCCGCCGGGCTGGCGCTGCTGCTGCGGGCGCCGTTCCTGGTCGTGGTCGCCGCCGCCGTCGTCGTCACCGCGGGGGTACGGGCGATGGGCGGCTGACCGCGGCCTGCAGGCGTCCGTAGGCCCGCAGGGTCAGCAGGGCCTCCAGGGTGGCGATCGGCCGCCGTTCCAGCGCGCTCCCCGGCGCCCAGGCACGCCGGCGCACCGGCCAGCCGCCGTCCGGCTGCTGTTCGGAGGCCAGGAAGTCCAGCGAGCGGCGGATCTCCGCGTCGGTGAACCAGGTGCGGGCCAGCGACTCCGGCCGCCGCGCGAAGTCGTGCGGGTAGAGCCGCTCGCCCGGTGCGTAGCCGGGAGCCTCCGGGTACTCCGCCCGCCGCACCGGGTCGAGCACCACCAGCCGCTGCTCGCGCGCCAGCCGTCCGAGCCGGTCCGCGGCCGCCGCCGCGCGCGCCCGGTCGGGGGCGCCGTCGAGGAAGGCCACCGCGCTCTGGACCTCGTACGGATGCGAGTGGCGCAGGCTCTCGACCCGCTCCCAGCAGAAGTCCGTGGCGCGGAAGAGCCAGGCGTGCCAGACCCGGTTGCGGTGCAGCACGCCGACGACCGGGCCCGTGGTCAGCAGCTCGCCCGGCGGGTCGTCCCGCCACGGGTGGTAGGGGGCCGAGGGGTACGGGGCCGAGGGGTGGTCGTGCGGGGGCGGGAAGACCACCGGAAGCGCGCCGTCCGGGGCGGAGACCCCGGTCAGGTGGCGGCACAGCCGCTCGATGCGCTGCCCGGCGCAGCGGCCCAGACCGTCGAGCACGCGCAGCGCGTGCGCGGTGTGCAGGGGCTGGCTGAGCGGGCCGCGCAGATCCGGATCGAGCGCGTGACCGTAGCCGCCGTCACCGTTGAGGTACGAACCGAGGGCGGTGTCCACGGCGTCGGCGTCCCCGCCGAGGAAGTGGAACGCGAACCGCCGCTGCTCCAGCACGCGGGCCGTGAGCCAGATGAACTGCTCGGCGCGGGTCAGCGGGGTCAGCGGGGTCTGCGGGGAAGCTTCGTCTCCGGGCATGCGTGAAACCTAGGACGCGGTGGTTCGGCGAGGAGGGGCGAATACGGCCGGTGCACTCTCCCGGGGCGGGATACTGGGGGCATGCGGTTGACGATTTTCTGGGAGCGGATGGCCGAGCACTTCGGCGCGGGCTACGCCGACTCCTTCGCGCGGGACCACGTCATGACGGAGCTGGGCGGACGGACCGTCCACCAGGCGCTGGACGCGGGCTGGGAGGCCAAGGACGTGTGGCGTGCGGTGTGTGCGGCGATGGACGTGCCGGCCTCGCTGCGCTGACGCTGCGCCGGCATACCGGGAGACCGCTTCGCGCTTCGGGCCGCCGGTGGGACAGACTTGGCTGCGTGGCAGCCAGCGAAGAGACGACCGATCAGCGCGCAGACGCCCCGGGTGCGACGCCGCCGGATGCGGACGCCCATGGCGTGCCGGCGCAGCGTGCCGACGCCCGGGACGCGACGGCGCCGGGTGCGGACACCCCCGGTGCGACGGCGCCGGGTGCGGACACCCCCGGTACGACGCCTCCCGGTGCGGACACCTGCGGTGCGACGCCGCCGCGTGCCGACGCCCCCGGTGCGATGCCGCCGGAGCCGCCCCTCGGGGCCGGCGCAGGCGAAGAGGCGCGGATGCCGCGCTGGCTGCCGCGCGCCGTGATCCTCGTACTGGCCCTGATCGCCTGCTTCCAGCTCGGCAGCTGGGCCTTCCACCAGCTGATCGGGCTGCTCGTCAACATCCTGATCGCGTTCTTCCTGGCGCTCGCGATCGAGCCGGCGGTGGCCAGGATGGCGGCCCGCGGCATGCGCCGCGGGCTCGCCACCTTCCTGGTCTTCCTCGCGGTGCTCGTCGCGGCGGCCGGGTTCCTCATCCTGCTCGGCTCGATGCTCGCCGGGCAGATCGTCGAGATGGTGGAGGGGTTCCCGCGCTACCTCGACTCGGTGATCAACTCGATCAACACCACTTTCCACACCGAGCTGTCCCGGCTGGAGATCCAGGACAGCCTGCTGCGCTCCGACTGGCTGCGCAAGTACGTACAGAACAGTGCGACCGGCGTGCTCGACGTGTCCGCGACCGTGCTCGGCGGACTCTTCAAGCTGCTGACGATCGGCCTGTTCTCCTTCTACTTCGCCGCCGACGGGCCGCGGCTGCGGCGCGCGCTGTGCTCCGTACTGCCGCCCGCGAAGCAGGCGGAGGTGCTGCGCGCCTGGGAGATCGCCGTCACCAAGACGGGCGGCTACCTCTACTCACGCGGGCTGATGGCGCTGATCTCCGGCATCGCGCACTACGTCCTGCTGGCGGCCCTCGGGGTGCCGTACGCGCCCGCGCTCGCGGTGTGGGTGGGGCTGGTCTCGCAGTTCATCCCCACCATCGGCACGTATCTCGCGGGCGCGCTGCCGATCCTGATCGCCTTTACCGTCGACCCGTGGTACGCGCTGTACGTCCTCGGATTCGTGGTGGTCTACCAGCAGTTCGAGAACTACGTTCTCCAGCCGAAGGTGACCTCGAAGACCGTGGACATCCATCCGGCGGTGGCCTTCGGATCGGTGGTGGCGGGCACCGCCCTGCTGGGCGCGGTCGGGGCGCTCATCGCGATCCCGGCCATCGCCACGCTGCAGGCCTTCCTCGGTGCGTACGTGAAGAGGTACGAGCTGACGCGTGACGCGGACGCCTCTACTTCCCGCCATCGGCGCCGAGTACGGCTGCCAAGGCTTCGGTGACGGTGGCCTCGACGGCGGACTTGTCCACACCGAGGCCGGTCAGCAGGCCCTCGCCGTGCTCCTGCTCCAGGAGCGCGAGGAGGATGTGCTCCGTGCCCACGTAGCCGTGGCCGAGGCGCAGGGCTTCGCGGAAGGTGAGCTCCAGGACCTTCTTCGCGGACGTGTCGAAGGGGATGAGGTCGGGGATGTCCGCCGCTGCCGGGGGCAGGGCGTCGGTCGCCGCGGCGCGTACGGCGTCGGCCGCGACCCCCTGGGCGGTCAGGGCGAGCGCCGCGAGGCCCTCGGGCTCGGTGAGCAGGCCGAGGACCAGGTGCGCTGTGCGGATCTCGGTGTTGCCGGCGGCGCGGGCCTCGTTCTGCGAGGCCACGACGACGTTGCGGGCGCGGGGAGTGAACCGGCCGAAGCCCTGGGCGGGGTCGAGGGCGGGGTCGCCCTCCTTGTCGGCCTTGGGCACGAAGCGCTTCTGGGCCGCCTGGCGGGTGACGCCCATGCTGCGGCCGATGTCGGTCCAGGAGGCGCCGGAGCGGCGGGCCTGGTCGACGAAGTGGCCGATGAGGTGATCGGCCACGTCGCCCAGGGCCTCGGCGGCGACGACGGCGCCGCTGAGCTGCTCCAGGGTGTCGGTGTGGACCTTCTTGATGGCCTCGATGAGGTCGTCGAGGCGTACCGGATTGGTCATGCGAACGGGTTCCACCGAAGGGTTCGTCATGGATGCAACCGTAGGTTGACAGTCCCGGGGTGTCAACCCTGGGTTGTCACTCGCGGGGTGGAAGGAGGCCGGCGGTGGCATGCTGGGCGGAAGGGCAGGAGAAGTGGGGCAGACGGGGAGACGCGGAGGCCGTCATGGGTTTCTACGCCGACCAGGCACTTCCACGGATCATCAACGTCGTCTGCGCCGCCAAGACGGCCCGGCCGCTGCGACGCCGGGTCTGCGAGGGGCTGACCGGCGAGGTCGTCGAGATCGGATTCGGGACGGGACACAACATCCCCTTCTATCCGCCGGGAGTCACCGGTGTGGCCGCGGTCGAGCCCTCCGACGTCGCGTGGAGGCTGGCCGCCGGACGGGTCCGCGCCTCGCGCGTGCCGGTGCGGCGGGCCGGCCTGGACGGCCAGTCGCTGCCCTTCGAGGACGACTCGTTCGACTCCGCCCTGTCCACCTGGACCCTGTGCACCATCCCGGACGCCGGTGCGGCCCTGCGCGAGCTGCGGCGCGTCCTCAAGTCGGGCGGGACCCTGCACTTCCTCGACCACGGACTCGCCCCGGAAGGGGACTGGGGTGTCCGTCGGTGGCAGCGACGGCTCGAGCCACTGCAGAAACGGCTGTTCGGCGGGTGTCACCTCACCCGGTCGCCCGTCGACCTGCTGAGGGCCGCGGGGTTGACGATCACCGAGCTCGACGTCTTCTACGAGGAGGGCGGGCCGAAGATCATGTGCGCCGACTCCCTCGGGACCGCGATCTCGCTGTGACGGCCGGGGAGAGCACGCGTCCCGGGGCGACGAGGTGAGCAGGCGCCCGATCCCGCGGCTCCCGCGTCCCCAGACGCGCCTCCGCCCGAGCCGCGGGCTCAGTACGTGACGATGATCCGGCGGGCCGGCCCGTCGACCCGGATGCGCCCTCCGACGGGGATCACGACCTGCGGGTCGGTGTGCCCGAGGTCGACGTCGAACACCACCAGGGTGTCGGGCGCGTACCGGCCCAGCGCGCGCAGGACGGCCTCCCGCTGATCGCGGCGGAACCGCGCCTTCTCCTCGGCGCCCCACCGGTTCTCGAACGACCAGCTCTTCGCCCTGCCCATCAGCAGCGCGGGGAACTGGCGCAGCAGCCCCCGCTCGCCCATATGCCGAAGGATCCGGTAGACCTCCTCGGCGCGCGGCATCTCCTCCGAGGTCTCCAGGAAGAGCACGTTTCCGGCGTAGGCCTCGGCCGGCAGCACCGCACGGTCGGCCATCAGCAGCCAGGAGACGACCTCCAGGTTCCCGCCCCAGCCGATTCCCTCGACCACCCGGTCGCCGTTGTGCCAGGACCAGCCGTCGGAGGGTTCCATCTCCGGTTCGGCATCGAAGGTGTGCGGGTCCTCCCAGGGACGGTTGACGTCCCCGTAGGCGCTCGACTGCGTGAGCTCGTACGCGCCCGAGGTGAACAGCGCCGCCCGGAGGGAGTCGGCGGTCGACGGGTGCATGGCGCCGGGCCGGCCGAGCTCGACCATCACCGAGCCGCCGTGGTAGCCGACGATGCCCAGGTTCCGCAGGAACATCAGGAGGTTGGTGTTGTCGCTGTAGCCGAAGAACGGCTTGGGGTGGGCGCGCAGGAGATCGCGGTCGAGGTGGGGCAGGACGGTGATCTGGTCGTCGCCGCCGATGCTGGCGATCACCGCCTTGACGGCGGGGTCCGCGAAGGCGGCGTGGATGTCCGCGGCCCGCTCCTGGGGCGTCGCACCCATCGTGCGGGTGGTCGGATACTCCACCGGCTTCAGCCCGAAGTCGTCCCGGAGCCTGCGCAGCCCCAGCTCGTACGGCAGAGGAAAGAGGCCGGGCAGCCCGGACGAGGGGGACAGCACCGCGACCTGGTCTCCGGGCCGGGGCTTGGCGGGGTAGGAAGGATCCGACATCCGATGATCATAGAAGCGGGGAGCGGGCACCTGCGGAGAACGGCGGCGCGGGCAGTCAGGGCCGCCGGAGCCGCGTCGCCGCCGCGGCGCCCCTACACCGCGCGCCTGTCCGCCCGCGCGCCCGTCCGCCCGCGCGCCCGTCCGCCTGTCCGCCCGTCCGTCCGTCCCGTGGGTCGTGCCTGACGCACCGGGCTCGGCAGTCGACGCGGAGTGACCGCGGGCCCCGTGGCTTGCGCGGCGGTGGAGGCCGTCCCATAGTCCGAGGTATGGACGCGCGCGAGGCGGCGCTCCGGCAGGCGTACGGCCATGCAGTCCGCTGGCTGGCGAGCCTGCCCGACCGCCGGGTTCCCGCCCGCGCTTCGGTCGACGAGACCGTGCGCGCGCTCGGCGTCGAACTGCCCGGCGGTCCCAGCGCGCCCGCCGACGTCGTCGACCTGCTGGCCACGGCCTGCGAGCCGGGACTCACCGCCTTTCCCAGCGGCCGCTTCTACGGATTCGTGGTCGGGGGCACCGAACCGGCCGCGCTCGCCGCGGACTGGCTGGTGAGTGCCTGGGACCAGAACTGCGTGATGCGCGCGGTCTCGCCCGCGTACACGGCGGCGGAGGAGATCGCCGGCGCGTGGCTGCTGGATCTGCTCGGCCTGCCGGGTGACAGCGCCGTCGGCTTCACCACGGGGGCCACGATGGCCAACTTCACCTGCCTCGCCGCCGGGCGCGACGCGGTGCTGCGGCGCGCCGGCTGGAACGTCGCCCGCGACGGACTCACCGGGGGGCCGGCCGTACGGGTCCTTGCCGGCGAGGACCGTCACATGGCCGTCGACTTGGCGCTGCGCTACCTCGGACTCGGCAGACCCGAACTGGTGGAGGCGGACGATCAAGGGCGCATCGCCCCCGAGGCCCTGCGGCACGCCCTGGAAGCGGACGGCCGGAGCCGGAGTCAGAACCCCACGATCGTGGTCCTCCAGGCCGGAGACATCCATTCCGGTGCCTTCGACCCCTTCGCGGAGACGATTCGCGCCGCCCGCGCGGCGGATGCATGGTTGCACGTCGACGGAGCCTTCGGGCTGTGGGCGGCCGCCTCCCCGGCCCACGCGCACCTGACCGAGGGCTGCGCCGACGCCGACTCCTGGGCGACGGACGCCCACAAGACCCTGAACGTTCCCTACGACTGTGGGCTCGCCCTCGTGCGCGACCCCTCCGCGCTCCGGGCGGCGATGGGGCTGCGCGGCGACTACCTCATCCAGGACGAAGCGGGCGACCCCATCGACAAGGTCCCCGAACTCTCCCGCCGCGGCAGGGCCTTCACGGTGTGGGCCGCCCTCAGATCCCTCGGCCGGTCGGGTGTGGCCGACCTCGTCGACCGGCTGTGCCGGCATGCCGGCGCGTTCGCCGCCGGCATCGAGGGGATCGACGGCGCGAGCGTGCTCAACGACGTGGTGTTCACCCAGGTCTGCGCCGAGTTCGGCACCGACGCGCGCACGGAACGGGTACTCGCCCGGCTGCTCGACGACGGCACGACCTGGATCAGCGGCTCCACCTGGCACGGCCGGCGCGTCATGCGCATCTCGGTGAGCAACTGGTCGACGACAGACGAGGACGTGACCCGCGCGCTCGACGCGATCCGGCGTGCGGCCTCCGGGTGGTAGAGCACCCGGCCCCGTGGCACCCCCAGCGCCAGGAGCCCCTGCCGGGCCTGGCGCCGGCGGCCTCGGGCCCCCGCCGAGCCCGCAGCCGGCGCCGACCCGCCGTGCGGGCTCTGGGTCGGCCTGTGGCCAGGCTCTGCGTCGCCGTGCGGCCAGGCTCTGCGTCGGCCTGCGGCCGGGGCGGGCGTGGCGCGCTTGACAGGGAAATCGAACATCCATTCTGATGAGTTATCCACAGCCGAAACGGTCGTGGAGGCGCATTGTCAGTGGCAGGCATTAGCGTCAATGGCGTGAAGCGATCGACTCAAGCAAACCGGGTGGAACCCATGGCAGGCACCGACCGCGAGAAGGCTCTCGACGCCGCTCTCGCACAGATTGAACGGCAATTCGGCAAGGGTGCGGTCATGCGCCTCGGCGACAAGCCGAACGACCCCATCGAGGTCATCCCTACCGGGTCGACCGCGCTGGACATCGCCCTCGGCGTCGGCGGGCTGCCCCGCGGCCGTGTGATCGAGGTGTACGGACCGGAGTCCTCCGGTAAGACGACCCTGACCCTGCACGCTGTGGCCAACGCCCAGAAGGCCGGCGGCACCGTCGCCTTCGTGGACGCCGAGCACGCGCTCGACCCCGAGTACGCGAAGGCCCTCGGCGTCGACACCGACAACCTCATCCTGTCGCAGCCGGACACCGGTGAGCAGGCGCTGGAGATCGTGGACATGCTCGTCCGCTCCGGTGCCCTCGATCTGATCGTCATCGACTCCGTGGCCGCCCTGGTGCCGCGCGCGGAGATCGAGGGTGAGATGGGCGACTCGCACGTGGGTCTCCAGGCCCGCCTGATGAGCCAGGCACTCCGGAAGATCACCGGTGCGCTCAACCAGTCCAAGACCACCGCGATCTTCATCAACCAGCTCCGCGAGAAGATCGGTGTGATGTTCGGCTCGCCGGAGACCACGACCGGTGGCCGCGCGCTGAAGTTCTACGCATCCGTGCGCCTCGACATCCGCCGTATCGAGACCCTCAAGGACGGCACGGACGCGGTCGGTAACCGCACCCGCGTCAAGGTCGTCAAGAACAAGGTCGCGCCCCCGTTCAAGCAGGCCGAATTCGACATCCTCTACGGCCAGGGCATCAGCCGTGAGGGCGGCCTGATCGACATGGGCGTGGAGCACGGCTTCGTGCGCAAGGCCGGCGCCTGGTACACGTACGAGGGCGACCAGCTCGGCCAGGGCAAGGAGAACGCCCGCAACTTCCTGAAGGACAACCCGGATCTCGCCAACGAGATCGAGCGGAAGATCAAGGAGAAGCTGGGCGTGGGGGTTCGCAAGGACGCCGCCGCCTCCGAGGCCGCTGCCGACACGGCCGACGCCGCAGCCGTGCCCGCCCCGGCGACGAAGACCAAGACGACGGCCAAGGCCGCCGTGGCCAAGAGCTGACCCGTGCGGGAGCAGGAAGGGGGCGGCGAGAACCGCGGTGGCCGTGAAGGCCGCCAGGAACTGCCGCCCCAGAGCCCCGAGGAGCAGGCGCGGGCGATCTGTCTGCGCCTGCTCACCGGGAGCCCGCGCACGCGGCGCCAGCTCGCGGACGCCCTGCACAAGCGGGGCATCCCGGAGGAGGTGTCGCAGCAGGTCCTCTCCCGGTACGAGGAGGTCGGCCTGATCGACGACGCCGCCTTCGCCGGAGCATGGGTCGAGTCCCGGCACCGCGGCCGGGGCCTGGCCCGTCGGGCGCTCGCCCAGGAACTGCGGACCAAGGGCGTGCACGCCACCCTCGTAGAGGAAGCCCTGGAGCTGCTGGACTCCGACCAGGAGGAGCAGACGGCCCGGGAGCTCGTGGAGCGCAAGCTCCGCTCCACCCGTGGCCTGGAGCGGGACAAGCGGATCCGGCGCCTCGCCGGGATGCTCGCCCGCAAGGGATACCCGGAGGGCATGGCCCTGCGGGTCGTTCGCCGCGCCCTGGAGGCTGAGGGCGAGGACGCCGACGGCCTCGGGTAACCGGGGGAGTGACCGGCCGGGTCCGTCCCGGCCGGGTCCCATAACGGCCGACTCCCGGCTCCCCGCCGGGGCCGCGGTGACACCGGGGTAGGGGCAGGCTCCCTGGTGCGGACGCCGGAGCACGCTCCGTCAGGTGGCGCGCGCCTGGGGCCGGACACCTGCAGCCTGTCCGGCGTTTGAGGACCGGGTCCGGGCGGAGCCCGGGGCACGGTTGAAGGGCGGGTAGGGGACAGCTCCACACAGCGGGACCCAAGCGGGGACGGGGGCGTCAGGCTGCTGCGACCGGGAGGCCTGCTGCCTTCCAGGACTGGAAGCCGCCGGTCAGGTCGGTCGCGCGGTGGAGACCCAGGGCGTGGAGTGAGGCCGCGGCGAGGCTGGAGGCGTAGCCCTCGTTGCAGATCACCACCACCTGAAGGTCGTGGCCCGTCGCCTCGGGGGCGCGGTGACTGCCCCGGGGGTCCAGGCGCCACTCCAGTTCGTTGCGCTCGATCACCAGCGCGCCCGGGATCACGCCGTCCCGCTCGCGCAGGGCCTGGTAGCGGATGTCCACCAGGAGGGCGCCGGCGCGCGAAGCGGCATACGCCTCCGGCGCGTCAACGCGCGTGTAGCCGGCGCGGACCCGCTCCAGCAGCTCGTCGATGCCCACGGCGGCGCTCACTGCCAGTCCGCCGGACGCTCGACGTGTTCGAGATGGAGCACCGGGCCGCTGCGGCTGTAGCGGCGGATCAGGGGGAGCGGCGGGTAGTACGCGTGCACCGAGATCGCGTGTTCGGTCGGGGACGCGTTGAGGACCTCGTGCACGTGGTGCTTTCCGAAGGCCCGCCCGGCGCCCGCGTCCAGCGTGCGGCTGCGGTCGACGCCGGGGGCCAGCTCCAGCGACTTCCAGCCCTCCGAGGGCAGGCGTACGTCCAGTGAGTGTTCGGTGAGCCGGCCGCGGGCGGTGGCGAACGCACCCCGTGATGCGGCGTGGTCGTGCCAGCCGGTGCCGGTGCCCGGCGGCCAGCCGATCAGCCACGCCTCGCTGCCGCCCGGACCCTCCAGCCGGACCCAGGTGCGGCCTTCGGGATCGAGCGGCAGTGAGGCCACGATCCCGGGATCGGCCGCTGTGCGGAGCGCGAAGTCGAGGAGCTCGGCGGCCGCCGGGCCCGCGGCCGCCCGCACGGGCTCGGAGACGTACGCCGGTGCGGATGCGGGTGCAGATGCAGGTGCAGACATGAAGGGACCGTTCCTGGGTTCGCGGAGTGCGCGCAGGCCGGAGGACGGCACGGGGCGCGCGGAGGGAGGGCGAATCAGCAGGAAGGGCGACATACGCAGCCCGCGTAGCGGAGCAGGTCCATATGGACCCTCCGCCACAGGCGTACGTCGTTGCCGGTCATTCCGCGAGTGAACCACGCAGGCCCGGAGACGGCCAATCGATCACCACGATCGGTGCCGTCTTCGTCGTCTTCGCGGGCGGCGCCACGCGGGATGCGGGTGCACCGGCCCGGACCGCGTCCGCCGCCTCGTACAGCTCCGCCGGGCGCACCCCCGCGAAGGTCGCCGCCAGATGCCCGTCCGGCCGTACCAGCAGCACGGTGTGTGCCGGGGCTCCCGGATAGCTGTCCGCGACCAGCAGATCCGTCCGGACCGGCAGAGCGCTCACCGCCGCTGCCAGGCGGGGCATCAGACCGGCGCCGAGCCAGTGCCGCCGGTCCCAGACCCCGGTGCCCGGAGCCACCAGCACCACCAGAAGCCGGCCCTGCCCCAGCAGGTCGCGCAGCGGCACGGTCGATCCGTCGGGCGCGGTCACCGGGACGTTCGCCACAGGACCGCCCGGTTCCGTGGCCGTCGGCACCTCGCGCACGGCGACCGGCGGGGCGTACGTGGGCTCCGCGCCCAGCGGCCCCCGCCCCAGGTGGCCGTCGGTCAGGAGGGATTCGGCGGAACGCGAGGCTCCGGGGAGGTAGGTGCGCAGACCGCCCCCGGCCCGCAGCGTCGGCATCGCCTGGTCGGCCGCGCGCAGCCGCGAGGCGACGGCGGTGCGCCGTTCGCCCTCGTAGCTGTCGAGCAGGGCCTCGGAGGCTCCGTGGTGCCAGGCCAGAGAAAGCTTCCACGCCAGGTTCTCGGCGTCCCGGAGCCCCTCCTCGACCCCCTGGGTGCCGAGCGCGCCCAGCAGGTGCGCGGCGTCGCCGACGAGGAAGGCGCGGCCGTCGCGCCAGCGCCGCGCGAGGCGGTGGTGCAGGGTGTGGACCCCGGTGTCGATGAGGTCGTACGGGGGAGTCGTACCGCCGCACCACACGGCCAGGGTGTCCCGGATCAGGGTCACCAGCGTGTCGGGAGTGACCAGTTCCCCGCGGGCCGGAAGCAGCCAGTCCAGCCGCCACACTCCGTCGGGCAGCGGCCGGGAGGTGACCTCCTGCGGCGGGCTGCGGTGCAGAAGGGCTTCGCCGGGCCACGGAAGCTCGGTGCGCAGCGCGGCGACGGCGTGCCGTTCCACGGCCGTGCGGCCCGGGAAGCGGATGCCGAGCAGCTTGCGCACGGTGGAGCGGGCGCCGTCGCAGCCGACGAGGTAACTTCCGCGCCACCACGTGGTCTCGGTACCCCGGGTGTGTGCTGTGACTCCGTGGGCGTCCTGCTCCAGGGAGTCCAGTCGGCTCTCGGTGACCAGCTGGACCAGCGGGTGGGCCGCGGCGGCGTCGCGCAGTCCGCGCGTCAGCGCGTGCTGCGGCAGGTGCAGCGGGGCCGGGTGGTCCTCGAAGGTGATCCGCTGGGCGGGCTGCCGGCGCCGCATGGTGCGCCAGGCGGCGAAGTACGCCCCCTCGTCGCGCAGCGTCGTGCAGCCCAGCCGGTGTGCCATGGCCGCCGTGTCGGAGTGCAGGACGACCGTACGGGCAGGTCGGGGCTCCTCCTTGCCGGGCCCTTCGTCGAGCAGGATGGAGGGCACGCCCTGGCCGGCCAGGGCGAGGGACAGGGACAGCCCGACGGGCCCCGCGCCGACGACGATCACCGGGTCCATGGCGCGGCTCCCGATGTCCGGTATGTGATCACAGAACGTATGCAACCCATTGGAGGTGCCTGCGTCAAGTGACGCAGGTCCGCAAGGGGGCAACAGAAATCACGAGTCCGGAAGAGGGCGTTGCCTCCGACGCGACCGGCACCACTCAGGGGCGGAACGGCTCGGATGGCCTGCGTCGTCGTTCTCGTCGTCGTCAGCGCGGTGTCAGCCGGACCGCAGACGCCGCTGCTCTGCTGCAGCACGAGTTCCTTGCGTCCGACAAACCGAAGCCACCCTCACTGCATCAGCGATGCTGCCCGGTACAACGACGTGTGGTGCGACGGATGAGTCCCGCCGCACCACATGTGTCACACCAATGTACTGACCAGGTGTCAGAACCTGTTCTCGAATCAGGGAGCCTCGCCCACGCCGGCGGCGCCGCCCGCGTCGACCTCGGCCACGTCACCGGCGACGACCGCGCCGGTGCCCTTCTTCGACTGCCGCAGCCGCTTCTCCAGCCAGGAGGCCAGGGTGGTCAGGGCGAAGTTCACCACGATGTAGATCAGCGCGATCACGAACAGGGTGGCGATGGTGTTGCTGTAGTTGGCCGAGATCTGGCGGTAGGACGACATCAGCTCGGCGAGGCCGAGCAGGGCGCCGCCGAGGGCGGTGTCCTTGAGGATCACCACGAGCTGGCTCACCAGGGCCGGCAGCATCGCGGTGACGGCCTGCGGGATCAGCACGTGGACCATGGTCTGGCCCTTGCGCATGCCGATCGCCTTGGCCGCGTCGGTCTGGCCCCTGGGCAGGGAGAGTACGCCCGCCCGGACGATCTCGCCGATGACAGCCGAGTTGTAGAGGACCAGGCCCGTGACCACGGCCCAGAAGGGCCGGGTGTCGGAGGGAACGTCCAAGAAACGCGGCGCCATCAGCGCGTTGCCGAACAGCATCAGCATCAGTACCGGGATGGCACGGAAGAACTCGACCCACGCGGCGACCGGCCCCCGCACCCACGCGTGGTCCGACAGTCGGCCGATGCCCAGCAGCGCGCCCAGCGGGAGGGCGATCACCATGGCGAGCGCGCCGGCCTTGAGGGTCTCCATCAGGCCGGGGATCAGGAAGGTGGTCCAGACCTGGCTGTCGGTGACGAAGGGTGTCCACTTGTCGGCTTCGAGCTGGTTCTTCTCGCCCATGAGGGACAGCACCCACCACAGGACGAGCCCGAACAGCACGACGAAGATCCCGCTGTAGATCCAGTTGCGCGCCTTGGCCTTGGGGCCCGGGGCGTCGTACAGCACGGAGGTCATCGCTTCACCGCCACTCGCTTGGAAACCCAGCCCAGCAGCAGACCGGTGGGCAGGGTCAGCAGGACGAAGCCGAGGGCGAAGACCCCGAAGACGGCGAAGAGCGCGTCCGCCTCGTTCTCGATCATTTCCTTCATCAGCAGGGCCGCTTCGGCCACGCCGATGGTTGCCGCCACCGTGGTGTTCTTGGTAAGGGCGATCAGCACGTTGGTGAGCGGTGCGACGACCGCCCGGAAGGCCTGGGGGAGCACGATCAGGCGAAGTACCTGGAAGAAGCTCAGCCCCAGTGCGCGGGCCGCCTCGGCCTGGCCGACGGGCACCGTGTTGATGCCGGAGCGCAGGGCCTCGCAGACGAAGGTGCCGGTGTAGGCGATCAGTCCGAGGACCGCGAGCCGGAAGCCGATCTCCTTGGACGCGTCGCCGCCCAGGTTGATGCCGAGGGTCTGGTACAGCCCCAGCGAGCAGCCGAGGATCAGCACGGTCAGCGGCGTGTTGCGCACCACGTGCACGTATGCGGTGCCGAAGCCCCGCAGCAGCGGGACCGGACTGACCCGCATCCCGGCCAGGACGGTGCCCCAGATCAAGGATCCGACCGCCGAATAGAGGGTGAGCTGAACCGTCACCCAGAAGGCTCCGAGCACGTCGTACTGCCCGGAATCAAGAAAATCGAACACGATGCCCTGCGCTCTCCCCAGGATGGCCGGTGAGGTGCGCCGCCGCCCGCGGCAGGCGGGTGGCGACGCTCCTCACCGATGAATCAGCTGCCTTCGGTGATCTGCGGGGCAGGCTCGTTCTTGTAGTTGGCCGGGCCGAGGTTCTTGTCCACGGCCTTCTGCCAGCTGCCGTCCTCGACCATCTTCTTGAGCGCGGCGTTGATCTTGGTCTGGAGCTCCTTGTCGCCCTTCTTCAGACCGATGCCGTAGTTCTCGTTGCTCATGCTCAGGCCGACGAGCTTGAACTTGCCCTTGTTCTTCTCCTGCGCGGCGTAGCCGGCCAGGATCGAGTTGTCCGTGGTCAGCGCGTCCACGGCCTTGTTCTCCAGGCCGGTGAGGCAGTCGGAGTAGCCCGGGTACTCCTGCAGGTCGGCCTCGGGGGCCAGGGTCTTCTTGATGTTCTGCGCCGAGGTGGAGCCGGTGACCGAGCAGAGCTTCTTCTTGTTCAGGTCCTCGACCTTGGTGATGCTCGTGTCGTCGGCGCGGACCAGCAGGTCCTGGTGCGCGAGGAAGTACGGGCCGGCGAAGTCGACCTTCTCCTTGCGCTTGTCGTTGATCGAGTACGTCGCGACGATGAACTTCACGTCGCCGTTGGCGATCAGGTTCTCGCGCTCGGCGCTGACGGCCTGCTTGAACTCGATCTGGTCGGGCTGGTAGCCGAGCTCCTTGGCCACGTAGGTCGCGACGTCGACGTCGAAGCCCGTGTACTTGCCGTCCGGGGTCTTCAGGCCGAGACCGGGCTGGTCGTACTTGATGCCGACGACGATCTTGTCCTTCGAGCCACCGGTCGCACCGGTGTCACCGGCCTTGTCGGTGCTGCCGCCGCAGGCGGTCGCGGTCAGGGCAAGGGCTACGGCGACGGCCGCGGCCGCAGCGGCCTTGGAGATCTTCATGGTGAACTTCCCTCGGATGAGACGTTGTTGAACGACGAGCGACGCTTACGGCGTACGCACGGCCGACAGGAACCGTTCCGGCAGTGATCCGCATACGGATGACTACCAGACGAGACCCTCAGTGGTGCAGGATCTTCGACAGGAAGTCCTTGGCACGGTCACTGCGCGGGTTGCTGAAGAACTGCTCGGGGGTGGCTTCTTCGACGATCTTTCCGTCGGCCATGAAGACGACCCGGTTGGCCGCCGAGCGGGCGAAGCCCATCTCGTGCGTGACGACCAGCATGGTCATCCCCTCGCGGGCGAGCTGCTGCATGACCTCCAGCACCTCGTTGATCATCTCCGGGTCGAGAGCCGAGGTCGGCTCGTCGAACAGCATGACCTTCGGCTCCATGGCCAGCGCCCGGGCGATCGCCACGCGCTGCTGCTGGCCGCCGGAGAGCTGCGCCGGGTACTTGTCGGCCTGCGAGCCGACGCCCACCCGGTCCAGCAGGGCCACCGCCTTCTCGTGGGCCGCGGCCTGGTCGGTCTTGCGGACCTTGAGCTGGCCCAGCATGACGTTCTGCAGCACCGTCTTGTGCGCGAACAGGTTGAACGACTGGAAGACCATGCCGACGTCGGCACGCAGCCGGGCCAGCTCCCTGCCCTCCGAGGGCAGTTCCTTGCCGTCGAGCGTGATGGTGCCCGAGTCGATGGTCTCCAGACGGTTGATCGTCCGGCACAGCGTGGACTTACCCGATCCCGAGGGACCGATCACGACGACTACCTCACCGCGGGCAATGCTCAGATCGATGTCCTGAAGCACGTGCAGCGCGCCGAAGTGCTTGTTGACGTTGCTCAGTACGACCAGGTCGTCCGCGGCACCCGCCGCGTCCTGCACGTCCTTGGTCACTGATACTCCGCTCATCGGCTTCTTGCTCCGTCCTCCTCGGTTGGGAGGACAGTAGTGACGTGACGCGCACATCGTCATCACATCTGAGGGAGAATTGAGCATAACGATCCGGCTTCTCCCGGATACGCTCCGTGCGCGGGCTCGGCGTGGTCGACTATGTACGCGTACCGGGTGCATAACGGAAGGCGCGCCGGAGCCTGACCCCCTTGACGTGGGACTCTTCATCGGCGTGGATGCATGGTGGCCCCGAGTGTGCCGACGTGCCCGGGGACGCCCGGGAGCGGGGCGGCGCCAAAAGGCGGGAAACGAGAAGCGAGAAGAGGAGAGGGGGACGACATGAGGCTGCTGCTCGTCGAGGACGACGATCACGTCGCCGCCGCCCTGTCCGCGATCCTCGCCCGGCACGGCTTCCAGGTCACCCACGCCCGCAGCGGCGAAGAGGCCCTGCAGGCACTGCTGCCCGCCGGCGCCCCGTCCGGAGCCACTCCCTACGGGGTGATCCTGCTCGACCTCGGCCTGCCCGACCAGGACGGCTACGAGGTGTGCGGCAAGATCCGCAAGCGCACCGCCACGCCCGTCATCATGGTGACCGCGCGGGCCGACGTGCGCTCCCGCATCCACGGCCTGAACATGGGCGCCGACGACTACGTCACCAAGCCGTACGACACCGGCGAACTCCTCGCCCGCATCCACGCCGTCGCCCGGCGCACCGGCGCCTCCGAAGAGGCCGCCGCCACCGGGACCGGTACGCCCGCCACGGTCCGCCTCGGCCCCGTCAGCATCGAGCTGCCCAACCGCCGGGTCAGCGTGGACGGCACCGACGTACCGCTCACCCGCAAGGAGTTCGACCTGCTGGCCCTGCTCGCGCAGCGGCCCGGCGTCGTCTTCCGCCGCGAGCAGATCATCAGCGAGGTGTGGCGCACCAGCTGGGAGGGGACCGGGCGCACGCTGGAGGTCCACGTCGCCTCGCTGCGCTCCAAGTTGCGCATGCCCGCCCTCATCGAGACCGTCCGAGGGGTGGGCTACCGGCTCGTCACCCCGGCCGCCCCCTAGGGGTCCTCTGCCGTGCGCGCCCGATTGCTCCCGCTGCTCGTCATCCTGATGGCGGGCACGCTGCTCGCACTCGGCTTCCCGCTCGCGGCGAGCCTGGCCGCCGGACAGCAGCAGCGGGTGGTGGTCGACCGCATCGACGACAGCGCGCGCTTCGCGGCCCTCGCCCAGCTCGTCATCGACGCCCAGGGCTCCGGATCCACCGGCGTCGACGAGCGCCTGGACACCCTCCAGCAGGAACTCGCCCGCTACCAGGGGCTGTACGGCATCCGCGCCGGTGTCTTCTTCCGAGACGACAACGACTTGGCCCGGTCCCCGAGCGGGTGGCAGCTCCCGAAATCCGGGGACGGCCGACGGGCCTTCCGGGAGGCGCTGGCCGGTCGGCGCAGCCACGACCCGCCCCAGGTGTGGCCCTGGCAGACCGACGGCAGACTTCTCGTGATCTCCCCGGTCGTCCTCGACGGCGACGTGGTCGCGGTCGTGGCCACCGACTCACCGACCGACCTCATGCGCGGCCGGATCCTGGAGGGATGGCTGCTCATCGCGGGCGGGCTGGCCGCCGCCATGCTGGTCGCCTTCGGCGCCGCCCTCAGGCTCACCAGCTGGGTACTCAAGCCCGTGCAGACCCTGGACACGGCCGCCCACGGCATTGCCACCGGACGGATGAACTCGCGCGTCGCGACCGCAGGGGGGCCGCCGGAACTCCAACGCCTGGCCCGCTCGTTCAACGAGATGGCCGACAACGTCGAAGAGGTACTGGAGCAGCAGCGGGCGTTCGTCGCCGACGCCTCGCACCAGCTGCGCAACCCGCTCGCGGCGCTGCTCCTGCGGATCGAGCTGCTCGCCCTCGAACTGCCCGAGGGCAACGAGGAGATCGCCTCCGTGCGCACCGAGGGCAAGCGCCTGACCCAGGTTCTCGATGACCTGCTGGACCTGGCGCTGGCCGAGCACGCCTCCGCCGAGATCACCCTCACCGACATCGGGGCGCTGGCGGCGGAGCGGGTCGCCGCCTGGCGCCCGTACGCCGAAGAGAAGGGCGTACGGCTCACCGAGACCGGCCGGACCGCCCTCACCGGCTGGGCCGACCCCATCGCCCTGTCCAGCGCGCTCGACGCCGTCATCGACAACGCCCTCAAGTTCACCCCCGAGGGTGAGGAGGTCGAGGTGTCGGTCGCCGCCGAGGGGCGCTCCGTCCGCGTGATCGTCGCCGACCGCGGCCCCGGCCTCACCGAGGACGAGCTGCTCCGCGTCGGCGACCGCTTCTGGCGCAGCGGCCGCCACCAGAACGTCAAAGGCTCCGGCCTGGGCCTGTCGATCTCCCGCGCCCTGCTCGCCGCGGGCGGCGGGTCCCTCTCGTACGAGACGAACCCGCCGCACGGGCTGCGGGTGACGGTGGCCGTTCCGCGCACCGACCCCCACGGCGCCTGAGCACCTGAGCGCCTGAGCTCCGCCCCCGGGCTGCTACCAGGCGAGGGTGGTGCGGGCCGGGGCCGAGACCGCGTACAGCTCGTCGACGGCCCGGACCTCGAGGACGGCCGCCCGCTCACTGCCCGCCCGGGGGACGTCCGGAAGGTAGAGGGCCGTGCCGCAGGTGCCGCCCAGGAAGCGGCGCGTGCCGTCGGGGAGGACCCGCGACACCTCGTGGTGGCGGACGTGCCCGCCCCGGCCGGCCGGCCGGCGCCAGGACACGCGCAGCCACGCCCTGTCGTCCTGCCGGGCCGCGGCGTCCACGCACAGGGCGGTGGGCGGGGCCGGGCGCCGGGTGCGGGGTTCGTCGCGCATCGACAGGGCCCCGAGCCGCCACTGCACCGGCTCGGTTCCGGGCGCGGTGATCCGTACGGCCAGGGCGTACGCGGTCCTGCCCGCCAGGTGCCCGAGTGCGGCCCGAGTGGTGTGCCAGTGCCCGGCGTGCCGGCCCGGCCCGGTGTCCCGGGTCCCGGCCGGGAGCCACGTGTACGGGACCGGCTCGCCGGGGGAGGCGGGCTCGCGGGTGGCCACGCCGATCTCCACCGCGACCGGCCCCGACGCGGCGGCGTGCACCAGCTCCAGGACGGTCCCGCGGGTCAGCGGCAGTCGCGTGGAGTGCAGGCCGATCGTCGCGGGAGCGGTCAGGGCGCCCGAGACGAGCAGGCTGGAGCCGCCGCGCCAGGCGTCGGCGAAGTCCAGGGTGACGGTGGGGCGTTCCCCGGAGGTGTCCACGGCCCAGCGGCGGCCCGGGAGCCGGTCCTGGAGCCCGAGGTGGTTCCAGGGCGCGTCGGAGACGGGCCTGCCGCCGTCGTACCAGCGCAGCCCGTGCCCGGTGTTGAAGGAGCAGGCGAAGGGGAGCGCGGTGACGGTGGACCGGTCGGCGACGGCCGTGGCGGGGGCTCGCCAGCCGGACTCGGGCCCGGGACGGGCGGGATCCAGGGACTCGCCGGTCCAGAAACGGTCGTCGGCGCGGTGAAAGGCGCCGGGCGAGCGGTCGGTGAGGTGGTTGCGGGTCCACTCGGGCCGGTAGAAGCCGTAGCCGACGACGTGGTCGCGGTCGCGGTCGCGCGGAACGATCGCGTCCCAGTCGACCGCCGAGTCCCAGCCGTGGGACTCCGTGTCCACGGCCGCCCACAGCTCGTACCGGGAGCGGCCCAGCCGGTCGGCGAGCGCGCCCGAGGCGGCCAGGGTCTGCGGAGTCCAGCGGAAGTCCACGAACACGGTGTCGGCGACCTTCCCGGCCCGGTCCTCGAAGAACTCCTGGTTGAGCGGGTTGAGGGCGCCCTGCCAGCCCACACGGCCGGTGGTGTTCATGGCGTCGTACCAGGTGATGCGCAGGCCGTGCGGTTCGCCCGCCGCCCGCAGGGCGCACAGGAACTCCCGCATCCGGGTGGCCAGCGCGCTGTCCCCGCCGTCCGTCTCGGCGTTCACGAACCAGCCGTCGAAGCCGTACGTCCGTGCCACCCGGACGAGCTGCTCCGCGATCGGGAAGCGGCCGAGGGAGTCCCGTTGCACCAGGTCGCGCGTCCATCGGAGGTCGCCGCCGTAGGGGACGGGCGGCAGGAACACGTTGCCCAGCACCCTGACCCCGTTGCGGTGGGCGGCGTCCACCACGGGCGCGTTCGGGGCGAGCACGATCCCCTCGCAGGCGGAGCCGCCCCAGAAGACCAGCTCGTCGATGTACGCCCAGTGGGTGAGCGCGTAGGAGTCGGCCGTGGGGGAGCCCTGCGACGGATTCCCGGCGGTGGGCCCGAAGGAGACGAGGGAGGCGATCCGGGCCTGGCCGGCGCGGGCGTGCCGGTTCGGCGGGACCGGGGTGAACCGCTGCGCCAGGGGCACGGTCGCGGTGTTGTGGGCCAGATCGGGGTCGCTCTCCGGGGTCCATCGTCTGAGCGAACGCCACACGATCCCGGGGCCGGGGGTACCCGCCGGGAGGGAGTCCGGGAACCAGTAGGAGGCGTACGGGGCCAGGTCGGCCGGGGCCGGCGGGGTGGGTGCGGCGGTCACGGCGGCGCGGGCGGGCGCCGCGGCGGCGGCGTACGGGGACAGGCCGGGCGTGCCCATCAGCGCGGCGGCCCCGGACCCGGCGGCCAGCACCGCGCGCCGGGTCGGCCGTACCGGGGCGGGCGGCGTACGAGGATCGACGCCGTCGTCGGTCTCGGACATGCGGGGGCTCCTCACGAGGGCTCGGTCAGGTCACACTCGGTCAGGTCAGACGGGGGCGGGTCCCACTCGGTCAGGTCACACTCGGTCAGGTCAGACGGGGGCGGGTGACACTCGGTCAGGTCCCTCTCGGGCGGGTCCCGCGAGGTCGGCTCCCACTTGGTCGGGTGACGTCCTGCACGCGCAGCACCGCCGTGATGCCGCGCGCCGACAGATGGGCCGGGTCCTCGGCGTGCTCCGCCAGGACCACCGCGGGCCGCACCCCCTGGGCCGTCAGCGCGGCCCAGGCTTCGAAGAACGCGCCACCCGGGGCGCACACGGATCGGCCCGGCGCCT
This sequence comes from Streptomyces sp. NPDC054849, assembly GCF_053610945.1. Taxonomy (NCBI): domain Bacteria; kingdom Bacillati; phylum Actinomycetota; class Actinomycetes; order Kitasatosporales; family Streptomycetaceae; genus Streptomyces; species Streptomyces sp. NPDC054849. The sequence goes on along the minus strand of NZ_JBSGZI010000027.1, from coordinate 40,358 downwards.
CCGGCGTGCCGCCGACGTCCACCGCCAGCGCGGTGGAGCGCGGGGCAGGCCGGTGCGCGCGGCCCCGCCACTCCTCCGCGATCCGGGCCATGGCGGCGCCGGCCGGCTTGGTCCGGCGGTCGTTGGTGAGCAGGCCGAGGCCGTACTCCAGCTCCGGGAAGTCAGCGAGGTCCCGGGACACGTCGTGCGAGCACCACCAGGTCACGCCCCACAGGTCCGGGCAGTCCAGCGCGCCCGCGACGGTGGCCTCGGTGAACCGCGCCGCGTGCTCCGGCCCGATCAGCGGCGCCGGGGCGCCGACCTCCTGGAGCCATACCGGGCGGTGCGGGTCGGCGGCCCAGGCCTTGGAGAGCTCGATCAGGTACGCGGCATGGTGCTCGGTCGCCGTCCCGCTCACGCCGTGGCGCTGCGCGGTGCCGTTGAACACCCAGGAGTGCACGGCGGTGACCCCGCCCAGCCGGGCCGCCTGGGCGGGGGTGAAGGGGTGTCCGTCCTGGTACCAGGCGGCGTCGTACTCGGCGTGCAGGTGCAAGCGCCCGGGCGCGCCCTTCTCGCAGGCGGCGAGCATCCGCTCCAGCCAGCGGGTGGCCTGGGCCGGGGTGATCCGGTCGGGGTCCGGGTGCGGGGCGCCGGAGAACTGGTTGATCTCGTTGCCCACGGTCATGCCCAGGAAGTTCGGCCGGTCGGCGAGGGCCGCGGCCAGCGTGCGCAGGTACTCCTCCTGGCCCGCAACCACGTCCGGGTCGGTGAAGATGTTGCGCCGGTGCCAGGTCCCGGTCCAGGCGGGCAGAAAGTCGAAGCTCGACAAGTGCCCCTGCAACCCGTCCACGTTGACGTCGAGCCCGCGCTCGGCGGCCGCGTCGGCGAGCGCGACGAGCTGTTCGACGGCGCGCGGCCGGATCAGCGTCCGGTTCGGCTGGAAGACCGGCCAGAGCGGGAAGACGCGGACGTGGTCCAGCCCGAGCGCGGCGATCGAGTCCAGGTCGGCCCTGACCTCGTCGAGGTCGAAGTCCAGCCAGTGGTGGAACCAGCCGCAGGACGGCGTGTAGTTGGCGCCGAAGCGGAGTGCGTGATCGTGCACGGGGTGTCCTGGAGTCCTGGAGGAATTCACCGGATGCGCACAACCTGCCCGCGGGGGTGAGGAAAGTCAACAGGGCCTTGGGGTAGCCTACTTATGCGCTTCAGGCCAGTTGACACAAGGGCTCTGCTCAGCGGAACCTGATAAAACTAATGCGCTTTAGTTTCAGTCGGCTGCGGGGAAGTACGTGGAAATGGACCGAGGTATGTCGAGCAGGGCGGTCACCACTCCGGACCTGTTCAAGGGCCCGCACCCGTGCCTCGTGCGGCCGGACCACGAGGACCACGAGGACCACGAAGAGGTGCCTCCGGGCCGCCGGTGACCCTCGCGCCGGGCAGGCGGGGCCTCGTCCGGTTCCGGATCGGCAGCACCGGCGTGCGCGGTGCACCGACGAGCCGGCCCATGCCTCTCCTCGTAGGGCACCCGGGAGTTGACCGCCCCCGCCTTACTTGCCCCCGCACCCCTCCTTGGGAGTACTGAATGGCCGTCAAGGCGGTCTGCCGGGGCAGGATCGCGTACGGTCCGGCCTTGCCCTCCCTATGTCGACACGCACGACCGCACTCGAAGGATGAATGAGGCCGGCCATGGCCCGCAGACCCACGATCAAGGACATCGCCCGGCAGGCCGGGGTGTCGGAGAGCGCCGTGTCCTTCGCGCTCAACGACCGGCCGGGCGTCTCGCAGGACACCCGGGCCCGGATCCGCCGCGTCGCCGAGGAACTGGGCTGGCAGCCCAACAGCGCCGCGCGCGCCCTGTCCGGTGAGCGCTCCGGAGCCGTCGGGCTGGTCCTCGCCCGTCCCGCGCACACGCTCGGCGTCGAGTCCTTCTTCCTTCAGCTCGTCTCCGGCATCCAGGAGGCCCTCTCCGCCGCCCGGACCGCGCTGCTGTTCCAAGTCGTCGAGGACATCGACGCCGAATGCGCGGTCTACCGCCGATGGTGGGCCGAACGCAGGGTCGACGGCGTGCTGGTCGTCGACCCGCGCACGCGGGACCCGCGTCCGGCGCTCCTCGAGGAGCTGGCCCTGCCCGCGGTCACCATCGGCGAGGGCGCGCCGCCCGCCGGCCCCTCCCCGCTCCCGGCGGGCTTCCCGGCCTCCCCGCTCCCGGCGGGTTCCCCGGCCTCCCCGCCCTCGTCCGTCTCCTCGGTCCGGGCCGACGACGCCGGGGCCATGGCCCAGGTCCTGGACCACCTCCACGGGCTGGGCCACCGCCGGATCGTCCACATCGCCGGGCTCCCCGGCCTCGCCCACACGGTCCGCCGGATGGAGTCCCTGCGGACCCAGGCGGCGCGGCGCGGGCTCGGCCCGGACCACGTGCGCTCGGTGGTCACCGACTACTCCGACGCCGAGGGCGCGGCCGCCACCCGCCGGGTCCTCGCCGAGCCGCGGCCGCCGACCGCGCTCGTCTACGACAACGACGTGATGGCCGTCGCCGGGAGGGCGGTCGCCGCCGAGCTCGGCATCCCCGTGCCGGGCCGGCTGTCGATCGTGGCCTGGGACGACTCTGCGCTCTGCCGGGTCACCCACCCCCGGCTCACCGCCCTCGTGCGCGACACCGCCGGCTTCGGCCGGCTCGCCGCCGAGGAACTCCTCGCCATCCTCGCGGGCAGCCCGCCCGGGATCCGGATAAGCGAGCAGCCGCGACTGGAGCCTCGCGAGAGCACGGCGCCGCCCCCGGCGCATACTGAATCCTGAACCCTTCCTGGAGCCGCACCGTGATCACTCCCACCGCCCCGTTCCCCGCACCGCGGGCCTCCGCCGCGGCCGCAGGCCTGACGGTGGCGATCGACATCGGCGGTACGAAGATCGCCGGTGCGCTGGTGCACCCCGACGGCACGATGACGGGCACGACCCGCCGCGCCACCCCGCGGGGGGCGGACGCGGACGGTGTCATGGCGGCGGTGGCCGAGGTCGTCGCCGAGTTGTCGGAGTCCTCGCTGTGGGCCTCGGCGGTCCGCTGCGGGATCGGCAGCGCCGGTCCGGTGGACGCCTCACGGGGCACGGTCAGCCCGGTCAACATCGGGGCGTGGCGGGAGTTCCCGGTCCAGGACCGGATCGCGGCGGAGCTCGCGGCGCGCGGGGCCGACCTGCCGACCGTACTGGCCGGTGACGGCGTGGCGATGACCGCCGCCGAGCACTGGCTGGGCGCGGCCCGCGGCCACGCGAACGCGCTGTGCATGGTGGTCTCCACGGGAGTCGGCGGCGGCCTGATCCTCAACAACCAGCTCCACCCCGGCCCCACCGGCAACGCGGGCCACGTCGGTCACATCAGCGTGGCCTTCGACGGCGAACCCTGCGCCTGCGGCGGCCGCGGGTGCGTCGAGTCGATCGCCTCCGGCACGGCGATCGCCCGCTGGGCCCTGGCCCATGGCTGGAGTCCGGCGGACCGCCCGGGCGGCTCGCGTGACGCCACCGCGGCGGGCGTGGCCGCAGCCGCGGCCGCGGGAGACCCGATCGCCCTGGCCGCCTTCGACCGGGCCGGCCGTGCGCTGGCCGCCGCCATCGCGGCCACCGCGACCCTCGTCGAAACGGACATCGCCGTCATCGGCGGCGGGGTAGCCGCCGCCGGCGACACCCTCTTCACCCCGATCCGCACCCACCTCGCGGCCTACGCCACGCTCTCCTTCGTCAAGGAGCTCCAGGTGGTTCCGGCGACCCTGGGCACCCACGCGGGCCTGATCGGCGCGGCCGCCGCGGCGACGATGCTGCTGCCGTCGCCCTCGTCCTCCTCGTGAACGTCAGGGCTTGACCGACCGGTAGTACCGGCCCGCTCCCTCGTGCAGGCCCAGAGGAGCGGTGTAGATCGCCGTCCGCAGGTCCACCAGTTGCGCCGCGTGCACGGCGCGCCCGACGCGGTCGCGGCTGAGGATCACCGTTCGCGTCAGCTGTTCCGTGAGTTCGGGGTCCACGTCCGCCCGGGTCACCAGCAGGTTCGGCACGGCCAAGGTGGCCACGGCGCTGGTGTTGCGCGCCCGCGTGTACGCGTCCTGCGGCATCACCGCCGTCCGGTAGAAGCGCGCCGGGCTCCCGCTCCCCTGCAGCGGCTCCACCAGGTCGCCGAGCTGCACGAGCCGGATCTCGAACCGCTCCGACAGCTCGCGCACCGCGTTCGTCGGCAGCCCGCCGGACCAGAAGAAGGCGTCGATCCGGCCCGCCTCCAGTTCGGCCGGCATGGTGTCGATGCCGATGGACACCGGGGTGACGTCCAGCACGGGGTCCAGCCCGGCCGCCATGAGCAGCCGCTCCGCTATGAGCCGCACACCGGATCCCGGCTGGCCGATCGCGACCCGCTTGCCCCGCAGGTCACGAGCCGACTGCACGGGGGACCCGGCCGGCACCACCAGCTGCACATAGTCGTCGTAGAGCCGTGCGACCCCGCGCAGCTGGTCCGCGCGAGGCTTGCCGTCGAGCTGGTACTTGGCCACCGCGTCCGCCGTCGCCACGGTGAAGTCGGCTTCGCCGGAGGCCACCCGCTTCAGGTTCTCCAGCGATCCCTCGCTGGGCTCCAGCCGTACCTTCACCCCGGGCATGCTCTGCCCGAGCGCCTGCTCCAGCAGCTGCCCGTAGCGGTGGTAGACCCCGGTCCGCGCGCCGGTGCTGAAGGTCAGATCGCCCCGCGGCTCCGGCTTCCCGAAGGGGTTCAGCCACCAGGTCAGGACGCCGAGCACGGCGAGTACGGCCACCAGGACCCGCAGGGCGTGGCGCCTGCTGATCCGGGGCGGTACGAGAGGCATGGCCGCGATCCTGCCACCCGCCCGCCGTCCTGTCACGGTGCGGGCCGGCCGGGAGCCTGGGCGCGCAGCCGTCCCAGCAGCCTGCGGGCGGCGGGCCCGGCCGGCCCGGCCGTGCGCCAGGCCAGCGCCACCCGCCCGTTCAGCGCCGGCTCGGTGATCCGCAGCGCGCGCACTCCGCCGCCGTCCCGCCCGTCCGCTCCGGACTCGGCCCCCGACGGCACCACCGCCACCCCCAGCCCCCGCGCGGCCAGGCGTACCAGTACCGCGGGGGCCGCCGCCTCGAACTCCACCCGCGGGGCGAAGCCCGCCTCCGCGCACGCCCGCTCCAGCACCCCGCGCAGTCCGGTGCCGCGCGGCAGGCTGATCAGCGCCCGTTCGCGCAGCGCCGCCAGCGGGATCCCGCCGCCCGCGGACTGCGCCACGAGGGGGTCGTCCGCCCGGACCGCGGCCACCAGGGGATCGTCGATCACCACCTGGCAGGAGATCCCCGGCGGAGGCTCCCCGCCGAGGCCGACCACCGCCAGGTCCAGCTCCCCGCAGCAGGGCGGCCAGCATCCGCTCCGAGGTGTCCTCGGACAGCGCGATCTCCACCCGGGGGTGCTCGTCGTGGAAGCTTCCCAGCGCCTCCACCACGTCGAACCCGTCCCTCACCGCCGCGGCCGCGCCCGGGATGAGACCGAGGGTCACCCGCCCGCGCAGCAGCCCGGAGAACTCCTCGGCCGTCCGCCGTATCCCCTCGACCGCCGCCAGCGCGGCCCGCGCGTACGAGAGGACCGCCTCGCCCGTCTCGGTCGGCGTGACCCGCCGCCCGGACCGGTCGAGCAGCCGCTGCCCCAGCTCCCGCTCCAGCTGCCTGATCTGAGCGCTCACGCCGGGCTGGGACACGTGCAGCCGCGCTCCGGCACGGGTGAAGCTGCCCTCCTCGACCACCGCCACGAAGTAACGCAGCTGAGCCAGTTCCATAACCACGGCTTCTAGATCGCAGAAGCACTCGCTCTTGGACTTATGCGTGCGCGGGAGCCGACCCTGAATCCATGAGTCCTACCGCGCCCGAATCCCGACCCCGACCCCCGACGCCCCGCCGTACGATCGCCGCGGCCGTCGCCGCCGAACGCCGCGAGCTGGCCGACGTACTCGACGCCCTCACCCCGGCCCAGTGGGACGCCCCGTCCCTCTGCGCCGGCTGGCGCGTCCGCGAGGTCGCCGCCCACATGTCGCTCGGCTTCCGGACCTCCCTCCCGGGCTTCGCCGCCGAGCTGCTGCGGGCCCGAGGGAACCTGCACCGGATGACCGACCGCACCGCCCGCCGCGACGCCGCCGCCTTCGGCACGCGCGAGCTCGCCGAGCTGCTCCGCGAGAACGACGGCCACCCCTGGAAGCCCTCGGCCGCCGGGCCCACCGGGGCACTGGCCCACGACGTGGTCCACGGCCTCGACATCACCACCGCCCTCGGCCACCCGCGCCAGGTCCCCGAGGACCGGCTGCGGCTCCTCCTCGACGCCGTCCGCCCCAGTAACCTGCGCTTCTTCGGCGTGGACCTGACCGGTGTCCAGCTGCGCGCCGACGACCTCGACTGGTCCCACGGCGACGGAACTCCGGTCCACGGGAAAGCCCAGGACCTGCTGCTCGTCCTCTTCGGCCGCCGCCTCCCCGCAGGCCGGCTGCACGGGGGACCGGAGGGCTTCCGGGTACCGCCTACCCTTGTGGCATGACCAGCAGCGACCGGAGCCAGGCAGTGGACGTGAAGCGAAGCTACGAGGTGCGCACCTACGGGTGCCAGATGAACGTGCACGACTCGGAGCGGCTCTCCGGTCTGCTGGAGGACGCCGGCTACGTCCGGGCGCCCGAGGGCGCCGACGGCGACGCCGACGTCGTGGTCTTCAACACCTGCGCGGTCCGCGAGAACGCCGACAACAAGCTGTACGGCAACCTCGGCCGGCTCGCCCCGATGAAGACGAAGCGCCCCGGCATGCAGATCGCCGTCGGCGGCTGCCTCGCGCAGAAGGACCGCGACACGATCGTCAAGCGGGCCCCCTGGGTCGACGTCGTCTTCGGTACGCACAACATCGGCAAGCTCCCCGTGCTGCTGGAGCGCGCCCGCATCCAGGAGGAGGCGCAGGTCGAGATCGCCGAGTCGCTGGAGGCCTTCCCCTCTACGCTCCCGACCCGCCGCGAGTCCGCCTACGCCGCCTGGGTCTCGATCTCCGTCGGCTGCAACAACACCTGCACCTTCTGCATCGTCCCGGCGCTGCGCGGCAAGGAGGAGGACCGCCGCCCCGGCGACATCCTCGCCGAGGTGGAGGCCCTCGTCGCGGAGGGCGTCTCGGAGATCACCCTGCTCGGCCAGAACGTGAACGCGTACGGCTCCGACCTGGGCGACCGCGAGGCCTTCAGCAAGCTGCTGCGCGCGTGCGGCCGGATCGAGGGCCTGGAGCGGGTCCGCTTCACGTCCCCGCACCCGCGCGACTTCACGGACGACGTGATCGCGGCGATGGCCGAGACCCCGAACGTGATGCCGCAGCTGCACATGCCGCTGCAGTCCGGCTCGGACCCGATCCTCAAGGCGATGCGCCGCTCGTACCGGCAGGAGCGCTTCCTCGGCATCATCGGGAAGGTCCGCGCCGCGATCCCGCACGCCGCGATCTCCACCGACATCATCGTGGGCTTCCCCGGTGAGACGGAGGAGGACTTCCAGCAGACGATGCACACCGTGCGCGAGGCCCGCTTCGCGAACGCCTTCACCTTCCAGTACTCCAAGCGGCCCGGCACCCCCGCCGCCGACATGGACGGTCAGATCCCCAAGGAGGTCGTGCAGGACCGCTACATGCGCCTGGTCGCCCTTCAGGAGGAGATCTCCTGGGAGGAGAACAAGAAGCAGGTCGGCCGCACTCTGGAGGTCATGGTCGCGGAGGGCGAGGGCCGCAAGGACGGCGCCACGCACCGCCTGTCGGGCCGCGCCCCCGACAACCGCCTGGTTCACTTCACCAAGCCGGAGGCGGAGGTCCGCCCGGGCGACGTGGTCACGGTGGACATCACCTACGCGGCCCCGCACCACCTGCTGGCCGAGGGCCCGACGCCGACCGTGCGCCGCACGCGCGCCGGCGACGCCTGGGAGAAGCGCAACGCCGCCCCCGCCAAGCCGTCCGGCGTGCTGCTCGGCATCCCGACGCTGGGCGTCCCGGCACCCCTGCCGGTCACCACCGCAGGCTGCGCCGCGCCGCAGGGCTGATTCCGGCCCGCCGGCATCCGGCTCCGCGGATGCGGGGCCGGGCCGCCAGCGGAGCCGAAGCCGGCGTCGTCGGCGGTTGAGGTGCGAGGGTCCGGGACGGAGCCTGGGAAGCCCGGCGCGGCCTGGCCGCTTGCGACGCCGCGCCGCAGACGAAGCGGGCGCCGGGCCCTCGGCTTCCGCGGGCTCCGGCCGGAATGGCCCGCCACCCTACGCCTCGTCCGGCGACGGCTAGGCTGCGGATCATGCTCGTAGCCGCTGCCGTCTGTCCCGCCCCGCCGCTGCTCGTGCCGGAGGTCGCCGCGGGGGCCGCCGCCGAACTCGGCGACGCCCGCACCGCCTGCTCCGACGCGCTTGCGGTGCTCGCCGCGTCCCGGCCCGACCTGCTGGTCGTCGTCGGGGTCGCCGACCAGGACCACCGCGGTCCCTACCCCCAGGGCGCCCGCGGCAGTTTCCGCGGATTCGGCGTCGATGCCGACGTACGACTCGGGGAGGGCGAGGACGGACCGCGCCTGCTGCCCCCCTCGCTCGCCGTGGGCGCCTGGCTGCTCGGGCACGCGCGCTGGGGCGCATCCCCGGTCGAGGGGCTCGGGGTCGGCGAGCCGACGGACACCGCCCGCTGCCTGGACACCGGCCGGGAGCTCGGCGCGCGTTCCGCCCGGGTCGCGTTGCTCGTGATGGGTGACGGCAGCGCGCGACGGACCCTCAAGGCGCCCGGCTACCTCGACACGCGCGCCGCCGCCTTCGACGCGGCGGCCGCACGCGCGCTGGGCGACGCCGACGTGGAGGCGCTCACCGCGCTCGACGCCGCACTCGCGGCCGAACTGCAGGTCGCCGGCCGGGCCCCCTGGCAGGTGCTGGCCGGCGCCGCGGAGGGCGCGGACCTCCAGGGGCGCCTGCTGTACGAGGACGCCCCGTACGGGGTGGGGTACTTCGTCGCGGCCTGGTCGTAGGCGCCGACCGCCCGACCGCCCGACCGCCCGACCGACCGCCCGACCGCCCGACCGACCGACGGACCGACCGACCGACGGACCGCCCATCCGACCGACCGACGGACGCCCGGCCCGGACCGGCCGCCCGGCCCGTCCTCGCGGGGGCGTCCGGCCGCCGGGGTGCGAGCCCCTTGAAAACGGCGAAGGGGCGCGGGACCGGCATTCGCTGGTCCCGCGCCCCTTTCCTGGACCGCGTCAGGAGGCGGCCGGCGGCGTCGGGCCGCCGGGGGCGTCCTTGTGCGCGATCTTCCCCAGGGCGTCCTTCGCCTTGCCCGTACCGCTCGAGATGTGGCCGCTGTACTTGCCCTTGGTCTTGGAGTCCACGGCCTTGGCCATCTTGTCCAGACCCTGGTTGATCCTGCCCTCGTTCTTCAGGGCGAGGTCGCCGACCTTCTCCTTCGCCGGAGCGAGCTTGGCCTTGAGATTGTCCAGCAGGCCCATGGGTCACCTTCCGTTGGGCGTCGCTACGTGCGGGCGCCCTCGCCGGCCTCGGTGTCCGCGGCCACCTCGGCCGACTGTTGCTTCGGAATCTCCACGGCTTCCGCCGCCGGGGCCTCCGCAACCACCGGCTCGGCCTCGGCCTCCTCGGCTCCACCGGGCTCCGCCGTCAGGGCCTCTGCCGCGACCTCCTCGGCCGCGACCTCGTCCTTACGACGAAAAAACCGATCAAAAACGCCCATGTCCACTCCCATTAACGTTACTCGTGTGAGTGAAGTTCCGCCGTGGCCGGACCGGCCTCCGCCGGGCGTACGCAGGGCGCATGCCGGGCCGGAACCTCGCCAGGGCAACGACCCCACCACCGCCCCGTCACGTAACTCGATCGGGTACATGCCGTGGGGTTTGCGAGACTGTGGCGGTGAGGAAAGCACCCCCCGCACCGCGGGTCATCGCCGTCGTCGGTCCCACCGCGGCAGGAAAGTCCGACCTGGGCGTCGCCCTGGCCCGCCGTTTCGACGGCGAAGTCGTCAACGCCGACTCCATGCAGCTGTACCGGGGGATGGACATCGGCACCGCCAAGCTGACGACCGAGGAACGCGGAGGTGTCCCGCACCACCTCCTCGACATCTGGGACGTCACCGACACCGCCAACGTCGCCGAGTATCAGCGGCTGGCGCGCCTGGAGATCGACAAGCTGCTCGCCGAGGGCCGTACGCCCGTCCTCGTCGGCGGCTCCGGCCTGTACGTCCGCGGCGCCCTGGACGTCATGGAGTTCCCCGGCACCGATCCCGAGGTGCGCGCCCGGCTCGAGGAGGAGCTCACGCTGCGCGGCTCCGGCGCCCTGCACGCCCGGCTCGCCGCCGCCGACCCGGCCGCCGCCCGGGCCATCCTGCCCAGCAACGGCCGCCGCATCGTCCGGGCGCTGGAAGTCATCGAGATCACCGGCCGCCCCTTCACCGCCAACCTGCCCGGCCACGAGTCCGTCTACGACACCGTGCAGATCGGTGTCGACGTCGCCCGGCCGGAGCTCGACGAGCGGATCGCGCTGCGGGTGGACCGGATGTGGGAGGCCGGGCTGGTGGACGAAGTGCGCGCGCTGGAGGCCCGCGGGCTGCGCGACGGAATCACCGCCTCCAGGGCGCTCGGCTACCAGCAGGTGCTGGCCGCCCTCGCCGGGGAGTGCACCGAGGACGAGGCCCGGGCGGAGACCGTCCGTGCGACCAAGCGGTTCGCCCGCCGCCAGGACTCCTGGTTCCGCCGCGACCCGCGCGTCCACTGGCTCAGCGGGGCCGCCGCCGACCGGGGGGAACTCCCCGGGCTCGCGCAGTCGTTGGTCGAACGAGCGGTTACAGCCTGATCACGTGATGGCATCGGGACGCCCCGGGCGCCCGTAGCGGGGCCGAGGGCGTGCCATCATCAAACTTCAGCGGGTGCGATCACCTGCGATGCATGGCGGCGTACTGAGTCCGAGTGGGGAGGGCGCGTGGCGATGGAGGCCGGCCCTCGCGACACCGAGCGGGACGACACCCGGCGGGAAGCGGACCCGACGCTTCTCGGCGGAACGGACGGGACCACGGGCCTCGGGCTGCCCGCCGACCCGGCGCGCCTGAGCCCCGACGGTCCGGACGCCCCGGACTCCGCCGAGGCGGAGGCAGCCGCCGGCCCCGAGTTCGAGGTCGAACTGCGTCCGCAGCGCCGCCTGCGCCTGTGGCAGATCGCCCCGATCGTGATGCTCGCCGCCACCGGTTCGCTGATGTTCGCCTTCCCGCTCGCCTTCGAGTTCGGCGACGGCGGTGCCGTGGTCGCCATGCTCGGCTTCCTCATCAGCTGCTGCGCCGCAGGCTGGGGGATGATGGCCGCCCACCGGGTCGGCTACGCGTGGCCCGGGCTCCCGGCCCGCGGAAGCGGCCGCCGCCCCGACTGGCGCATGGCCGCGCTGTACGCCGTGGTCGCACTGGTCGTCGTAGGTCTCGCCGTCTACCGGGTGGCCCGGCTCCGCTGATCGCACGGGCCGACTCCGCCCACTGGACCGCTCAGCGCCTCTGAGCAGGGGCTCGGTACCATGAGCGGGTGACGCAGACCACCCTCTCCTTCCTCAAGGGCCACGGCACCGAGAACGACTTCGTGATCGTCCCGGACCCGGACAACGCCGTCGAGCTGCCCGCATCCGCCGTCGCGAAGCTGTGCGACCGGCGGGCCGGGATCGGCGCGGACGGCGTCCTGCACGTCGTCCGGTCCGCCGCGCACCCCGAGGCGGCGCACCTGGCCGACGAGGCGGAGTGGTTCATGGACTACCGCAACAGCGACGGAAGCATCGCCGAGATGTGCGGCAACGGCGTGCGCGTCTTCGCCCGCTACCTCCAGTACGCGGGACACGTCGAGTCCGGGGACCTCGCGGTCGCCACCCGCGGCGGCGTCAAGCGCGTGCACCTCGACAAGACGGGCGACGTCACCGTCTCCATGGGCCGCGCCGAGTTCCCGGAGGGCGAGGTCACGGTCAGCGTCGGCTCGCGGAGCTGGCCCGCGCGCAACGTGAACATGGGGAACCCGCACGCCGTGGCCTTCGTTGAAAGCCTCGACCACGCCGGGAACCTCTACGCCGCCCCGCCCTTCAGCCCGGCGTCGGCCTACCCGACGGGTGTCAACGTCGAGTTCGTCGTCGACCGCGGCCCCCGGCACGTCGCCATGCGTGTCCACGAACGCGGCTCCGGCGAGACCCGCTCCTGCGGCACCGGCGCCTGCGCCGTCGCCGTGGCCGCCATCCGCCGCGACGGCGCGGACCCGGCCGCCTCCGGCGAGCCGGTCTCGTACACCGTCGACCTCCCGGGCGGAACCCTCGTCATCACCGAGCACCCCGACGGGCAGATCGACATGACGGGACCCGCCGTGATCGTGGCCGCGGGCGAGTTCGACGAGGCCTGGCTCACCGAAACGGCTTTCGGCTGAAGCTTCCCTCTAATGGGTGATCCGTTTCACGCTGAGCGAGAGGTGGACTGCGCCACGTGGTGGGGTCGGTAACATCAGGCACCGGCCCTGAGGGCTCACCCCATGCCCACCACCGCCGGTCGAAGCCGCCGGAGGTGCCCATGAGTGCAGAGGCCACGAACCCCGAAGCACACCCCGAAGCGCGCCCTGAGCTCCGCAGACGCGGTCGGACCAGGCTCGATCTGCGCCGGCTCGGGCGCGCGGCTCTGCTCGGGCCCACATCCCGAGACCGGCTTCCGGACGCGATCGGCCACGTCGCCGAGGCGCATCGCGCCCACCATCCGGACGCCGATCTGTCCGTTCTGCGCCGGGCTTATCTCCTCGCGGAGACCTCGCACCGCGGTCAGATGCGAAAAAGCGGTGAGCCGTACATCACACATCCGCTCGCCGTCACCTTGATCCTCGCCGAACTCGGCGCCGAAACCACCACCTTGACGGCCTCCCTGCTCCACGACACCGTGGAGGACACCGATGTGACCCTCGATCAGGTCAGGGCGGAGTTCGGCGACGAGGTCTGCTTCATCGTCGACGGCGTCACCAAGGTGGAGAAGATCGACTACGGCGCCGCCGCCGAGCCCGAGACCTTCCGCAAGATGCTCGTCGCCACCGGCAACGACGTCCGCGTCATGTCCATCAAACTCGCCGACCGACTGCACAACATGCGCACCCTGGGCGTGATGCGCCCCGAGAAACAGGCCCGCATCGCCAAGGTCACCCGCGACGTGCTCATCCCGCTGGCCGAACGGCTCGGCGTCCAGGCCCTCAAGACCGAGCTGGAAGACCTCGTCTTCGCCATCCTGCACCCCGAGGAGTACGAGAGCACCCGCGCGCTCATCGCCGCCCACGCGGGGGAGAGCGACCCGCTGCCCGCCATCGCCGACGCCGTGCGGACCGTGCTGCGCGACGCCGGCATCACCGCCGAGGTACAGGTACGGCCGCGGCACTTCGTCTCCGTGCACCGGATCGCCAGGACGCGCGGCGAACTGCGCGGCTCCGACTTCGGCCGCATCCTCGTCCTCGTCGGCGAGAACGCCGACTGCTACGGGGTCCTGGGGGAGCTGCACACCTGCTTCACCCCCGTCATCTCGGAGTTCAAGGACTTCATCGCCACGCCGAAGTTCAACCTCTACCAGTCGCTGCACACCGCCGTCGCCACACCCGAGGGCTACGTGGCCGAGGTCATCGTGCGCACCCGGCAGATGCACCGCGTCGCGGAGGCCGGCGTGGTGGCGCTCGGCAATCCGTACGCCACCGCGACGCCGGACGCCGCCGCCGACCCGGACGAGGAGCGGGTGGACCCCACGCGGCCCGGCTGGCTGTCCAGGCTGCTCGACTGGCAGCAGTCCGCGCCCGACCCCGACACCTTCTGGAGCGTGCTCCGCGCCGAGCTCGCCCAGGACCGGGAGATCACCGTGTTCCGGGCGGACGGGGGCACGCTCGGCCTGCCGGCCGGGGCGAGCTGTATCGACGCCGCCTACGCGCAGCACGGCGAGGCGGCCCATGGCTGTATCGGCGCCCGTGTCAACGGGCGCCTCACCTCGCTGTCCTCCCCCCTGTCCGACGGGGACACGGTGCAGCTGCTGCTCGCGCAGGACACCTCCTCGGGGCCCGCCGCCGAATGGCTGGACCACGCGAAGACCCCCGCCGCACGGATCGCCATCAGCAGCTGGATCGAGGCCCATCCCGACCGGGCCATGGCCCCCACCTCGGCCGCGCGGGCGCCGCTGTCCGTGATCGGCGCCCGGGGAGGCGGCGGCAACGCGGTCGCCGAGCTGCCGGACGCCACCGTACGGCTGGCCGGTTGCTGCACCCCCGTACCGCCGGACGCCGTCGCCGGCTTCCTGGTCCGCGGCGGAGCCGTCACCGTGCACCGCATCCACTGCGCGGCGGTGGCCCAGATGCGGGCCGTGGGCCGCACCTCCGTCGCCGTGCACTGGCGGGCCACGGCGGACTGCCGGGTCACCCTGCTCGCTGAATCGTTCGGCCGCCCGCACCTGCTGGCCGACCTGACCGAGGCCATCGCCCGGGAGGGGGTCGAGGTGGTCTCCGCGACCGTGGAGCCCCCGGTCGAGCAGCGGGTCCGGCACACCTACACCCTGCAACTGCCCGACGCGGCCGGACTGCCCGCCCTGATGCGGGCGATGCGGGACGTGCCGGGCGTGTACGACGTCCGCCGGGCGTAGCGCTCGGAGATCTTTTTGTCGGGGCCTCCATCGGCCTCCATCGCCCTCCATCGGGCTTCAGCGCGCTTCAGCGCGCGCTCCTCGAACCCTCCCCGGGCCCTCCTCTCGGGCCTCTTCCCCCCCGGGCCTCCTCGGCGGATGTCTCACGGCCCCTCGGCCCCCCGCGTGTCACCGGGCGGCCTCGGAAGGCCCCGTTCGGGTGGCCTCGTCGCGCGCCGTTCGCAGCCGTGCCGCGGCCGCTGGTAAGCGGTGGTGGATGCAGCTCTCCTCCCCCCGCCTGCGCGCCGCCCTGCTCGCCGCGGCCTCCCTCACCCTCGTCGCCGCCGTCCTGCCCCCGCCGACGCCTCTGGGCATCGGCGACCGGCTCTTCCCGGAGCTCGGGAACCCGGGGTACGACGTGCTCTCGTACGACCTGTCCTTCACGTACAAGGACAACCTCAGCCCGCTCGACGCGGTGACCGTCATCGAGGCCCGTGCCCTGGAGCCCCTGGAGCGGATCAACCTGGACTTCACCCACGGGAAGGTGGCGTCCGTCGAGGTCAACGGGGAGCCGGCGCAGTTCGAGAGCGTGGGGGAGGACCTCGTACTGACTCCCGCACGCGCGGTGGCGGACAACGTGCCGCTGCACATCTCGGTCCGGCACACCAGCGACCCGCGCGGACGCGGGGACGGCGGCTGGGTGCCCACCGAGGACGGCCTGGCCATGGCCAACCAGGCGGACGCCGCCCACCGCGTGTTCCCCTGCAACGACCACCCGGCCGACAAGGCCTACTTCACCTTCCGGATCACCGCCCCGGCCGGGCTCACGGCGGTCGCCAACGGCGAGTCGGTGGCCCCCGCCCTGCGCATCGGCCCCTCCAGCACCTGGACGTACCGGACCCGGCACCCGATGGCCACCGAGCTGGCCCAGGTCTCGGTGGGCCGCTCCGCCGTCGTGCACCGCACCGGACCGCACGGGCTGCCGCTGCGCGACGTGGTGCCCGCCGAGGACAGGCAGCGGCTGGAGCCATGGCTGAAGAAGACCGCGGGCCACGTCGAGTGGATGGAGGAGCGGGTCGGCCCCTACCCCTTCGAGAACTACGGCGTGCTGATCGCGCGCGCCACCACCGGCTTCGAGCTGGAGACGCAGACCCTCTCGCTCTTCGAGAACAGCCTCTTCGCGGGCGAGGGCTACCCCGAGTGGTACGTCGAGTCCGTGATGGTGCACGAGCTGGCCCACCAGTGGTTCGGCGACAGCGTCTCCCCGCGGACCTGGTCCGACCTGTGGCTCAACGAAGGACACGCCACCTGGTACGAGGCCCTGTACGCGGACGGCCTCGGCAAGTACTCCCTGGAGCGGCGCATGCGCGAGGCGTACCAGCGCTCCGACCAGTGGCGGGCGGCGGGCGGCCCCCCGGCCGCCCCCAAGGCGCCGGCGCCCGGCGAGAAGATCGGGCTGTTCCGGCCGGTGGTCTACGACGGCGCCGCGCTGATCCTCTACGCGCTGCGCCAGGAGATCGGCTTCGAGGCCTTCGACCGGGTCGAGCGGCGCTGGGTCTCCGAGTACCGGGACGGGGTCGCGGGCACGGAGGACTTCGTACGCCTGGCCTCGCAGGAGGCGGGCCGGGACCTCGGGGCCTTCCTGCAGCCGTGGCTGTACGGGAAGACGACCCCGGCGATGCCCGGGCACCCGGAGTGGAGCGCCCCCGCCGCGTCGGGCAAGGCCGCGTCGGGCAAGACCGCAGCGGGCGGAGCCGGGTCGGCCGGGGCCGCCTCCGGCCGATAAAAGCGTGTGACCCGCGAGGAACGGGCATGTCACCATCGACGGGGCCGTTCGGGGAATCCCCGGACGGTGTGACACGTTGGACATGACAGTCAGCGTGACAGCGCTATTCGAATCGACGTAAGGATCCAATGACCTCCTCTTCTTCCCCTTCCCAGGACGCGCGGGACGCACAGGACGTGCGTGACCCGCAGAGCTTCACCGAGAGCCTTCGGGCCGATGCCCTGATGGAAGAGGACGTCGCCTGGAGCCACGAGATCGACGGAGACCGGGACGGCGAGCAGTTCGAACGCTCGGAGCGCGCGGCCCTGCGCCGCGTGGCCGGCCTCTCCACCGAGCTCGAAGACGTCACCGAGGTCGAGTACCGGCAGCTGCGCCTGGAGCGCGTCGTGCTCGTCGGTGTCTGGACCTCCGGCACGGTGACCGACGCGGAGAACTCCCTGGCGGAGCTCGCCGCCCTCGCCGAGACGGCGGGAGCCCTCGTACTCGACGGCGTGATCCAGCGCCGCGACAAGCCGGACCCGGCCACCTTCATCGGTTCGGGCAAGGCCCGCGAGCTGCGGGACATCGTCATGGAGAGCGGCGCCGACACCGTCGTCTGTGACGGCGAGCTCAGCCCCGGCCAGCTCATCGCCCTCGAAGACGTCGTCAAGGTGAAGGTGGTCGACCGGACCGCCCTCATCCTCGACATCTTCGCCCAGCACGCCAAGTCCCGAGAGGGCAAGGCGCAGGTCGCCCTCGCGCAGATGCAGTACATGCTGCCGCGACTGCGCGGCTGGGGCGCCTCGCTGTCCCGGCAGATGGGTGGCGGCGGCGGTGGCGGCATGGCCACCCGTGGCCCCGGTGAGACCAAGATCGAGACCGACCGGCGACGGATCCGCGAGAAGATGGCGAAGATGCGCCGGGAGATCGCGGAGATGAAGACCGGCCGCGACATCAAGCGGCAGGAACGCCGCCGCAACAAGGTGCCCTCGGTCGCCATCGCCGGCTACACCAACGCAGGCAAGTCCTCGCTGCTCAACCGCCTCACGGGCGCGGGCGTCCTGGTGGAGAACGCACTGTTCGCCACCCTCGACCCGACCGTGCGCCGGGCAGAGACGCCGAGCGGCCGGGTCTACACCCTGGCCGACACGGTCGGCTTCGTCCGGCATCTGCCCCACCACCTCGTCGAGGCGTTCCGCTCCACGATGGAGGAGGTCGGCGACTCCGACCTCATCCTGCACATCGTGGACGGCTCGCACCCGGCGCCGGAGGAGCAGCTGGCGGCGGTGCGCGAGGTGATCCGCGAGGTCGGCGCGGTGAACGTGCCCGAGATCGTCGTGATCAACAAGGCGGACGCAGCGGATCCGCTCGTACTGCAGCGGCTGCTGCGGATCGAGCGCCACTCCATCGCCGTCTCGGCGCGGACCGGCATGGGCATCGAAGAGCTGCTCGCGCTCATCGACTCCGAGCTGCCGCGGCCCGAGGTCGAGGTGGAGGCCATGGTGCCGTACACGCGCGGCTCGCTGGTCGCCAAGGCGCATGCCGAGGGCGAGGTGATCTCCGAGGAGCACACCCCGGACGGCACCCTGCTCAAGGCCCGGGTCCACCAGGAACTGGCGGCTGACCTGGCGCCGTACGCGCTCGCGAAGCGGTAAGCAGGCCTCACGGCTTGATCGCTCGACGGCTGAGGCCCCCCTGCGGTGCAGGGGGGCCTCAGCCGTTCGGTCTTGCTGCGGTGCTGCGGTGCTTGGGTGTTGCGGTGCTCCGGGCTCCGGTGCTACTTGAACTTGCCGCTGACGGCGTCGAAGACGCCCTTCGCCTCCGGACCCAGCCGGGGTCCGGCCAGCCAGCCCGCCTTGGCCGGGCCGATCGAGGTGTTCGACACCAGCGCCCGCTTGCCGTCGGCGCCCGCCGCGACCCAGCCGCCACCGGAGGAACCGCCGGTCATGGTGCAGCCGATGCGGTACATCACCGGCTCGTTCGCCCTCAGGGTCAGCCGGCCCGGCTTGTCCGTGCACTGGAAGGCCTTCTGGCCGTCGAACGGAGCCGCGGCCGGGTAGCCCGTCGCCGTGATGCTCGCGACCTTCGGCACGGCGGGCGCGGCGAAGTCCACGGGGAGCGCCGAACCGACCGTCTCCTCCAGCGACTTGCCGCTGCCCTTCTCAGGCGTCACGTGCAGCACCGCGAAGTCGTACGGGGCACCGGCGCCGCCGGTCGGCCCGCCGGTCGCGATCCACTGGTCCGAGGTCTGCGCCCAGTCGCTCCACCAGACGCCGTACGGGGCCACCTGCTCGCGGGGCGCGCCCTTGAGCTGCGCCGACGGCTTGCCCGCGTTGTTGTAGGACGGGACGAAGGCGATGTTGCGGTACCAGCCGCCGGACTTGCCCGCGTGCACGCAGTGGCCCGCCGTCCAGACCATGTTGGACTTGCCGGGGTGGGCGGGATCCTTGACCACGGTCGCGGAGCAGACCATCGAGCCCTCGGGCCCGTCGAAGAAGACCTTGCCGGACTCCGGAACGCTCTGGTGGTAGGGCGGGCCGGCCTGCTTGGCCGTCACCGGGGCCGGGATCGGGTCGGTGACGCCCTGGTCCTTGCCCGCGTCCGGGTCGACGGCCGGGCGCTGCGGCTGCTCGGCGTCACGCATGCGGTCCGGGTCCCACAGGCCCTCGATGATCGGGTTGATGTAGTCGCCCGCCTCGCGGAGCCAGTCCTCCTGCTTCCAGTTCTTCCACTCACCCCCCTTCCACTTCTCCAGGTCTATGCCGCGTTCCTTGAGCTTTTCCTTGAGCTGGTCCGGGATCTTGATCCCGTCCGGGGCCGGGAGGCTCGCAGCCACGGTCGGCTTGGCGTCGCCGCCGGCCTCCTCGTCGCCGGGGCCGCAGGCAGCCGCGGACAGCGCGAGCGTGGCCGCGCACAGGATCGCGGTGACCGGTCGGTTCGGTCGCATGTCGTTCGTCCCCCTGGTGGTTCGAGGCGTGGAGTGCAGTCCCCCACTATGCCGCTGCCGCCGAGGACGACACAGCCCGGGGCGGTGGTTCCTGCCGCTCGACCCTTGCGGGGCAAGGATCTTGACCCCACCCGTGATCCGTCGCCGTCACCGTCGTTGGTACGTACGGGGGATGGGGGCGCAGCGTTCATGTTCGAGGCGCAATCCGGAGAAGCAGTCAGTGCGGGAGGACCGACACTCGTGGCTTTGACCGAGCCGGCCGCGGCGGCGGCCACGACACAGACCCCGCCTCAAGTGCCGACATGGGGGAGCCGGGTACCAGTCCCAGTCCCCGGCGGCCCCCTGGGAACCGGCGGCCCCGGCGGAGACGCAGGCCTCTCCGCACCCGACGGCATCCTGCGCCGGCAGACGCAACGGGAGTCCGCCGCCCGGACGTACGCGCGCTCCCTTCCCATCGTCCCGGTGCGCGCCCGCGGGCTGACCATCGAGGGCGCCGACGGGCGGCGGTACCTCGACTGCCTCTCGGGCGCCGGCACCCTCGCCCTCGGCCACAACCACCCCGTGGTGCTCGAAGCCATCCGGGGCGTCCTCGACTCGGGGGCGCCGCTGCACGTGCTGGACCTGGCGACCCCGGTCAAGGACGCCTTCACCACCGAGCTGTTCGCCAACCTGCCGCCGGAACTGGCCGCCGACGCGCGCATCCAGTTCTGCGGGCCGGCCGGTACGGACGCCGTGGAGGCCGCGCTCAAACTGGTCCGCACCGCGACCGGCCGCCCCGGAATGCTCGCCTTCACCGGGGCCTACCACGGGATGACCGCCGGGGCCTTGAACGCCTCGGGCGGCGCCCCCGAGGTACGGGTGACCCGGCTCCCGTACCCGCAGGACTTCCGCTGCCCGTTCGGCGTCGGCGGCGCCGAGGGCGCCGAACTCGCCGCGCGCTGGACGGAGAACCTGCTGGACGACCCCAAGGGCGGGGTGCCCTCCCCCGCCGGGATGATCGTCGAGCCGGTGCAGGGCGAGGGCGGCGTCAACCCCTCCCCGGACGCCTGGCTGCGCCGCATGCGCGAGATCACCGAGGCGAGGGGGATTCCTCTGATCGCCGACGAGGTGCAGACGGGCGTCGGCCGGACCGGCGCCTTCTGGGGTGTCGACCACGCCGGGGTGGTGCCCGACGTGATGGTCCTCTCGAAGGCGATCGGCGGCAGCCTGCCGCTCGCGGTGATCGTGTACCGGGCCGGCCTGGACGTCTGGACCCCCGGGGCACATGCCGGAACCTTCCGCGGCAACCAGCTCGCCATGGCCGCCGGCACCGCCACGCTCGCCTTCGTACGCGAGAACCGGCTCGCCGAACGCGCCGGGGTCCTGGGCGAGCGGATGCTGACGGCCCTGCGCGGCCTGGCCGCCGGGCATCCCTGTATCGGGGACGTCCGGGGCCGGGGCCTGATGATCGGCGTCGAACTCGTCGACCCCGCCACCGGGGCCGCAGCACCTGCCCTCGCCGCAGCCGTCCGCCAGGAGTGCCTGGACCGCGGCCTGATCGTCGAACTCGGCGGCCGCCACTGCGCCGTCGTCCGCCTGCTCCCCCCGCTGACCCTGACCGACGAGCAGGCCGCGGCGGTCCTGGACCGCCTGGCCGACGCCATCCCGGCTGCCGCCCGCCGGACCCACTGACCCGCACCCCGAGGACCCGCGATGCCAGACCCGCACCAGGCCACCCCCACCACCCCGACCCACGCGCACCAGCCGTCGTCGGCGCCGGCCCCCGAGCGGCCCGCCGCAGCGCAGGTACCGCCCCACCCGCAGCTGCTCTCCGACCCGGCCGCCGGGCAGCCCGTACCACCGTCGGGCACCGCCGCACCCGCGACCCCTGTACGGAACTCCGCCGACGCTCCCGCCCCGACGCAGCCGAGCCCAGCGCCAGGGCTGTCACCGGCCTCCCGGCACGACGCGCCCGAAACGGAGGCCCCCGGCCCCGCCGCGAGACCGTCGGCCGTGTCCGCCGAGACCCGACAACCATGCCCGACGCCACCGGCGTCCGCCGACCCCGCCAGGCCCAACCCTCTGCCTTCGGCTCCCCACACACCCCCGTCACCCTCCCCACCTCCTGCACCTACGGTTTCCCTCGCAGCGCCGGCACCCTCGGCGGTTCTCGAACCGCCCACACCTCCTGCACCTCTCGCACCTACGGTTTCCCTCGCAACGCCGGCACCCTCGGCACCCCCCGAACCCCCCACCCATACGGCGTCGCCCGTACCCTCTTCTGCTTTCCCGGTGCCCCAGGCGCCCTCCGCGGGCAAGACCCTGGGCTCCGCCACGCCACCTCCCACTCCAGCCGAAGACGCACCGGCATCTCCGCCCCGCACTTCGCCCCGCACTCCGCGCGGCGCGGAACACCGGCCGGGTCCCGGGCCTGCGGCCGGCCTGGCCGGACCGCACGGCACCAGCACCGACCCGGCCGCCGGGCCCCGCTTCGGTACGCCGACCCACGGCGGCGGGGCCACGGCGGAACACCTGCCCCCCGGGCCATCAGGCACCCCGCCCCAGCAGCCGTCCGCGGCCGGCACCGGGGCGACGGCCACCGTCCCGCGGCAGAAGGACGGCACACCCCGATTCCGATCCGGGTGGGCGGGACCCGCCTGGCAGGGACCATCCATGCTGCCCGACCCCCTCGACCACCCCGACGCGGCCGTCGCCGCCGAGGCCGCAGCGGTGGAGAACCTGCTCCGGTGCTGGGTCCGCGAATCCGGACTCGGCCGCCCCGACGGCCCCGCAGGAACCCCGCTTCGCATCCCCCTCCCCGCATCGGGCACCGCCCTGTCCGTCGCCGTCCGCCACTGGTCCCCCACGGGCTGGCACCGCTTCGGCCCGGCCCGGCTGGAGGGCGCACCGGCCGCCGCGCCCTCCCTCGACGCCGTCACCCTCGCCGCGCTCATCGCCCGCGAGGGCACGAGCAGTGGCCGTGGCAGCGCCGACCTCGTCGGCCGGGTCGCCGACTCAGTCCGCCGTACCACCGAGTTCATCGCCGACCGGCGAGAACGCCCCGCCGCCCCGGTGCCCATCGGCGGAGACCGCTTCCTCACCTCCGAACAGTCGCTCCTTCTGGGTCACCCCCTCCAACCCGACCCCAAGAGCCGCGAAGGACTCTCCGAGGCCGAGGCCCGCCAGTACTCACCCGAACTGCACGGCTCCTTCCCCCTGCACTGGTTTGCGGTCGAACCCTCCGTTCTCGCCTCCGAGTCGGCCTGGACCGAGCGCGGCCGCCCCGTCTCCGCCCCACGGCTCCTCGGCCGGCTCACCCCCGGGCTCGCGCTGCCCGACGGAGCCACCCCCCTTCCCCTGCACCCCTGGCAGGCCCGTGACCTGCTCCAGCGCCCCGCCGTCACCGCCCTCCGCGACGCGGGTCTCCTGCACGACCTGGGCCCGTACGGCGAGCCCTGGTACCCCACCTCCTCCGTTCGCACCGTCCACCGACCGGGCGCCCCCGCGATGCTCAAGCTCTCCCTGGGCCTGCGCATCACCAACTCCCGCCGTGAGAACCTCCGCAAGGAACTCCACCGGGGCGTCGAGGTGCACCGGTTGCTCCGCACCGGCCTCGCCGAGCAGTGGCAGGCGACCCACCCCTGTTTCGACATCGTCCGCGACCCCGCCTGGGTCGCAGTGAACGGTCTGGACGGCACCCCCGTCCCCGGACTCGACGCCCTGCTGCGCCACAACCCCTTCCGATCGGGCGACGACGCCGTCTGCATCGCCGCACTCACCGCTCCCCGCCCATGGCCCGGCCGGACCACCATGAGCTCCCGCCTCGCCGAGCTCGTCTCCGGCCTCGCCGCCGCCACCGGACACTCCACGTCCGCCGTCGCCGCCGAGTGGTTCCTGCGCTACCTCGACCACGTGGTCCTGCCGGTCCTCGCCTTCGACGCGCTCGCCGGTATCGCCCTCGAAGCGCACCAGCAGAACACCCTGGTCCTCCTCGACCCGGCCGGCTGGCCGATCGGCGGCCGCTACCGCGACAACCAGGGCTACTACTTCCGCGAATCCCGTCGCACGGAACTGGAGCACCGGCTCCCCGGCATCGGCAGCGTCAGCGACACCTTCGTCTCCGACGCCGTCACCGACGAACGCTTCACCTACTACCTCGGCATCAACAACGTGCTCGGCCTCATCGGCGCCTTCGGGTCCCAACGGCTCGCCGACGAACGCATCCTCCTCGCCGCCTTCCGCCGGTTCCTCGCCAAGGCCGCGGACCTCGGCCCGCTCCCCACCCGGCTGCTCGACTCGCCCACCCTGCGGTGCAAGGCGAACCTCCTCACCCGCTTGGGCGGCCTCGACGAGCTGGTCGGCCCCGTCGACACCCAGTCCGTCTACGTCACCATCACCAACCCCCTTCACGATTGACGCGTCGGCGCCGACGCGGAGAAGAGCCCCCGATGCGCTCCACCGACACCCACGCCGCACTCGCCGGCTCGGCTGCCGCCGCCTTCGACGCCGCCGACGCCATCGACGTGATGCAGTCCACCGTCGAACCGCGACTCAAGGCAGACTTGTTGCCGCTGCTCGCGGAAGCCGACCTGCTCGATTCCCCGGCCACCTGGGGCAGCGTCACCACACCCGTCGGAGCCTTCCACCTCGAACCCGTACGGACGGGCCGGGACCTTGAGCTCCTCACGGGCTGGATGAACGATCCCGAGGTGGCCGCCTACTGGGAACTCGCCGGCCCCGCCACGGTCACCGCAGCCCACCTGCGGTTCCAGCTCGACGGCGACGGCCGCAGCATCCCCTGCCTCGGCTTCCTCGACGGCACACCGATGAGCTACTGGGAGATCTACCGGGCCGACCTCGACCCGCTGGCCCGGCACTACCCGGCGCGCCCCCACGACACAGGTATCCACCTGCTCATCGGAGACGGCACGAACCGCGGCCGCGGTCTGGGAACGAACCTGCTGCGCGCCGTCGCCGACCTGGTCCTCGGCAACCGCCCCCGCTGCACACGCGTCATCGCGGAACCGGACATCCGCAACACCCCCTCCGTATCAGCCTTCCTGAGCTCTGGTTTCCGCTGCTACGCGGAAATCGACCTTCCCGAGAAGCGTGCCGCCCTGATGATCCGGGAGCGGGCGCTGCGCAATCTCCTCTGAGTGCCGCCCCGCAGTCCCCCGACTGTCGTCGCCGCTTCGCACCTCTCCCTTCGAAAACGCTGCGTCACGCAGCGAAGTTCCCGATCTTCGAGGAGTCCCGTGCCGAACTTCCCCCCAGCCCCCGACTCGGTGGAACCCGCCGTGCCGCCGTCCCTCCAGCACCCCTGCATCCCGGCCGAACTCACACAGGAGACCTGGGACTTCGCCGCGCGCCGACTGCTCGCCAAGATGCTCGCCGAGTTCGCCTACGAGGAGGTCATCACTCCCGTTCCCGCCCCGGCCACCGCCGGCGACGCCTGGACCCTGACCCTCGACGACGGCAGCATCCTCGGCTTCCGGGCCCGCCGTCGTTCGTACGGCAGCTGGCACGTCACCCCGGACACCCTCACCCTGACCCCACCTCCGCAGCCGTCCTTCCCGACCTCGCCGACCGCCCCCTCGACCTCGCCGACCGCTTACGGGAACCCCGCCGCCTCGGCGTACGCCGCCGCCCCCGCGACCCCGACCGCCTTCGGGGACCCGTACGCCTTCCTGATCCGCGCCCGCACCCTCCTAGACCTGGACGGCCCCACCCTCGGCCACCTCGTCCGCGAGCTCAGCGCCACCCTCGCCGCGGACGCCCGGATCGACCACACGGCGCTCACCGCCGACGTCCTTGCGGACCTCGACTACGCCGCCCTCGAAGGCCACCAGACCGGACACCCCTGGCTCGTCCTCAACAAGGGCCGCATCGGACTCTCCGCTTCCGACACCGCCGCCTGGGCCCCCGAGGCCCGCACCCGCCAGCGGCTGCCCTGGCTCGCCGCCCACACTTCGATCGCCGCCTACCGCGGGACCGCCGGACTGGAGGACCCCGCCCGCCTCTACTCCGCAGAGCTCGACCCCGTCACCCGCGCCGCCTTCGACCAGACCCTGCGCGACCGTGGCCTCGACCCGCTCCGCTACCTCTATTTCCCGGTCCACCCGTGGCAATGGGACGAGGTCGTCCTGCCCCTGTTCGCCCCCGCGCTCGCCGCCGGAGCCCTGGTACCACTCGCCGCCGACCCCGACGTGCGCCTCCCCCAGCAGTCGATCCGCACCTTCCTCAACCTCAGCCGCCCCGACCGGCACAGCGTCAAGCTCCCGCTGTCCGTCTTCAACACCATGGTCTGGCGCGGCCTGCCTTCCGACCTCGCCCTCGCCGCACCCGCCGTCACCGCCTGGATCCACTCCCTCCGCGACGGCGACGCCTTCCTCCGCGACGAGTGCCGGGTCGTCCTGCTCGGTGAGGTCGCCTCCGTCACCGTCCGCCACCCCGTCTACGACGAGCTCCCCGAGGTCCCGTACCAGTACAAGGAGCTCCTCGGTGCGATCTGGCGCGAGCCCCTCGACGGCCTCCTCGCACCCGGCGAGCGAGCCCGTACGCTCGCCTCCCTCCTGCACACCGACCCGCGCGGCCGGTCCTTCACCGCCGAGCTCGTCGCCCGGTCCGGGCTGACCCCCTCCGTCTGGCTGCAGCGGCTCTTCGCCGCCCTCCTGCCCCCGCTGCTCCACTTCCTCTACCGCTACGGCACGGTTTTCTCCCCGCACGGCGAGAACGCCATCGTGATCTTCGACGAGCACGACGTCCCGGTCCGGCTGGCGGTCAAGGACTTCGTGGACGACGTCAACATCAGCGACGAACCCCTGCCCGAGCTGGAGTCGCTGCCCGACGAAGTCCGCGCGGTCCTCCTCACCGAGCCCGCCGACTTCCTGCCCCAGTTCATCCACTCCGGACTGTTCGTCGGCGTCTTCCGCTACCTCTCGGCCCTGTGCGACGACCGCCTCGGCGTCCCGGAGAGCGAGTTCTGGTCCCTCGTGCGGGCGGAGATCCTGCGCCACCAGGCCCGCTTCCCGGAGCTCAAGGACCGCTACGAGCTCTTCGACCTGCTCGGCGAACGCATCGGACGGCTCTGCCTGAACCGGAACCGTCTCTACGAGGACGGCTACCGAGACCGCCCCGACCGCCCCCACGCCGTGCAGCACGGCACCGTACCCAACCCCTTGTACCGACCATGAGCCCTCGTCGGTGCTCTCACTGTCAGTGGGGCCCCGTAGGGTTGGCAGTGCTATGACGAAGCCCTCCCTCCCCGACCTGCTGCACGCCGCCGTCTCCGCCGTCGGCGGCACGGAGCGCCCCGGCCAGGTGGCCATGGCCGAAGCCGTCGCCGAAGCGATCGACGACAACTCCCACCGGCTCATCCAGGCCGGTACCGGCACCGGCAAGTCCCTCGGCTACCTGGTGCCGGCCCTCGCCCACGGCGAGCGCGTGGTGGTGGCCACCGCGACCCTGGCCCTTCAGCGGCAGCTCGTCGAGCGTGACCTGCCCCGGACGGTCGAGGCACTGCATCCGCAGCTGCGCCGCCGCCCGCAGTTCGCCATGCTCAAGGGCCGGTCCAACTATCTGTGCCTGCACCGCCTGCACGAGGGCGCCCCGCAGGACGAGGAGGAGGGCCTCTTCGACCAGTTCGAAGCGGCCACGCCCACCAGCAAGCTCGGCAAGGACCTGCTGCGCCTGCGGGACTGGGCCGACGAGACGGAGACCGGCGACCGCGACGACCTGACGCCGGGCGTCTCGGACAAGGCCTGGTCGCAGATCTCGGTCTCGTCCCGCGAGTGCCTCGGCGCGACGAAGTGCGCGTACGGAGCCGAGTGCTTCGCGGAGGCCGCCCGCGAGCGGGCCAAGCTCGCGGACGTGGTCGTCACCAACCACGCGCTCCTCGCCATCGACGCCATCGAGGGCGCCCCGGTGCTGCCCCAGCACGAGGTGCTGATCGTGGACGAGGCCCACGAGCTGGTCTCCCGGGTCACCGGCGTGGCCACCGGCGAGCTCACGCCCGGGCAGGTCAACCGGGCCGTGAAGCGGGCGGCCAAGCTGGTCGACGAGAAGACCGCCGACTCCCTCCAAACCGCCTCCGAGTCCTTCGAGCGGGTCATGGAGCTGGCGCTCCCGGGCCGTCTGGAGGTGCTCCCCGAAGACCTCGGCTACGCGCTGATGTCGCTGCGCGACGCCGCCCGCAACGTCATCTCTGCCCTCGGCGCGACCCGTGACAAGTCCGTCCACGACGAGGACGCCGTGCGCAAGCAGGCCCTGGCCGCGGTGGAAAGCATCCACGGGGTGGCGGAGCGGATCACCAACGGCTCCGAGTACGACGTCGTCTGGTACGAGCGTCACGACCGCTTCGGAGCCACCCTCCGGGTCGCCCCCCTCTCGGTGTCCGGCCTGCTGCGCGAGAAGCTGTTCGAGGACCGCTCCGTGGTCCTGACCTCGGCCACCCTCAAGCTGGGCGGCGACTTCAACGGGGTCGCGGCCTCCCTGGGCCTGTCGCCCGAGGGGGTCGAGGGAGACGACGTACCCGTCTGGAGCGGCCTGGACGTCGGCTCGCCCTTCGACTATCCGAAGCAGGGCATCCTCTACGTCGCCAAACACCTGGCCACGCCGGGCCGCGAGGGGACGCGCGGCGACATGATGGACGAGCTCGCCGAGCTGATCGAGGCGGCCGGCGGCCGCACGCTCGGCCTCTTCTCCTCCATGCGCGGTGCCAAGGCGGCCGCCGAGGAACTGCGCACCCGGCTCGACAACCCGATCCTTCTCCAGGGCGAGGAGACGCTCGGCGAGCTGATCAAGGCGTTCGCCGCCGACCCGAAGACCTGCCTGTTCGGGACGCTGTCGCTCTGGCAGGGCGTGGACGTGCCCGGTCCAAGCTGCCAGCTCGTGGTCATGGACCGCATCCCCTTCCCCCGCCCCGACGATCCGCTGATGAGCGCCCGCCAGAAGTCGGTGGAGGAGCACGGCGGCAACGGCTTCATGGCCGTCGCGGCTACGCACGCCGCCCTGCTGATGGCCCAGGGGGCGGGTCGCCTCGTACGGGCCACGGGCGACCGGGGCGTCGTCGCGGTTCTGGACCCCCGGCTGGCCACGGCCCGGTACGGGACCTTCCTGCGGGCCACGCTGCCGGACTTCTGGTACACCACGGACCGTAACCAGGTCCGCCGCTCCCTGGCGGCGATCGATGCGACGGCCAGGGCCGACGGCAAGTAGTGGGACTGCCGCTTCCGGTCGGCCGCCGGTAGTCCGATCCCGCGGAATCGGATGCGTGCGGGGTCGAACGGTGCGGTCGGGCGGCGCCCGGTCGAATGGTCCCGGGGCGCAAACAACCCCCGGGACCGGCGCAGTGGGTCCCGGGGGCTGGATGGAGGCGGCGGGGTCAGACCCGACGCAGTACCGCGACGACCTTGCCGAGGATGGTCGCCTCGTCGCCGGGAATCGGCTGGTAGGCGGCGTTGTGCGGGAGAAGCCAGACGTGGCCGTCCTCGCGCTTGAAGCGCTTGACGGTGGCCTCGCCGTCCAGCATCGCGGCGACGATGTCGCCGTTCTCCGCGACCGGCTGGCGACGGACCGTGACCCAGTCGCCGTCGCAGATGGCGGCCTCGATCATCGAGTCGCCGACGACCTTGAGGACGAAGAGCTCACCATCGCCGACGAGCTGGCGGGGGAGCGGGAACACGTCCTCGACCGACTCCTCGGCGAGGATCGGACCGCCGGCCGCGATCCGGCCGACCAGGGGAACGTAGGAGGCGGCGGGCTTGCCGGTGGTGTCCGTGGGCTGCGAGCTGGGCTGGTCGGAGCCGCGCACCTCATAGGCCCGGGGGCGGTGGGGGTCGCGGCGCAGGAAGCCCTTCCGCTCCAGGGCCATCAGCTGGTGGGCGACCGACGACGTGCTGGACAGGCCGACCGCCTGACCGATCTCCCGCATCGACGGCGGGTAGCCCCGCCGCTGCACGGAGTCGCGAATGACCTCGATGACCCTCCGCTGCCGGTCTGTGAGCCCGGAGCTGTCGGCGCGGATGCCTGGAGGTCGACCTGGCAGCGAGCGTGCGGGGCGTACTACGGGCTCCGCATCCGGGTTCAGGTTTGCGTCGTTCATGGCATGCACCGGCTCGAGTCGGCTCTGGGAGCGGTTCTGGGCAGTGATGGCGGCACTGTCTGCGGTGGTGGTCACGTCGGCCCCTCTCGAAATGTTCTCCCTAGCTGGACAACGGTAGTAGCTTTCGAAAGGTTGCGCCAAACACACGTTCGAGTGAAAAATCGCAGATCGTCTCGCGTGACCATTTCAAGGGGTGTATGGACGATCGGTTCGCCGAACGCGGGTTCGGCTCGGCATCCGCTGCTTACGGTACCCTTCCCGCTCGGTTCGCCACCTCCGGGCCGTGCCCAGTGTGGCATCGAGAGGCCCCGTATCCGGGTATCGGACGCTGCGACACGCAGAGCCGCGTAAATCCCCCACGACCCAAGATCTAGTGGTTGGATGTGCGCTGCCGCCCACAAGTAGTGGTCCCTGGGTCTGTTGAGGGTCCTGGGATCGCATATGCTGGTGGCTGCTCCACGAGCCCCCGGCAGAGCCCGCCTCCGTCGTTCAGGGGTTCTGTGGGGTGATTCAGTCGTGCCACGAGGGAGGGTGAGGGAACCATGCACTGCCCCTTCTGCAGGCACCCCGACAGCCGCGTCGTCGACAGCCGCACCACGGACGACGGCACGTCGATCCGTCGGCGCCGTCAGTGCCCCGACTGCTCCCGTCGCTTCACGACGGTGGAGACGGCCTCGCTGATGGTGATCAAGCGCAGCGGGGTGACCGAACCCTTCAGCCGTACCAAGGTCATCTCCGGCGTGCGCAAGGCATGCCAGGGACGGCCGGTCACCGAGGACGCCCTCGCCAAGCTCGGCCAGCGGGTCGAGGAGGCGGTGCGCGCCACCGGCAGTGCCGAGCTGACCACCCACGACGTGGGTCTGGCCATACTCGGCCCCCTGCAGGAACTGGACCTGGTCGCGTACCTGCGGTTCGCGTCCGTTTACAAGGCGTTCGACACACTTGAAGACTTCGAGGCCGCCATCGCGGAACTCCGCGTGTCGCGACCTCACCCTGAAGAGTGCGAGCCCCGTGGGACCGCTCCGGTCCCCGTGCCCGCCTCCGCCGCCGACTGACCGGACGACCCGTGCCCTGGTGCTCACGCACCGTGGCCGGCCGGTCTGCCAGGCGAAGAGACGTAGATACAAGACACAGCACCGTGCCGCGGAATAACGCTGGCACTTTAGGGCGTTTTTGCCCGCATATGGGAGGCCTGGCATGACAGAGACGGCGAGCAGCTCGGCACGTGGTTCCCGCGCCAAGGGGACCAAGGCTGCCAAGGGCGGCCTGCGTATCGAGCGCATCCACACCACCCCCGGCGTGCACCCCTACGACGAGGTGAGCTGGGAGCGTCGTGACGTCGTCATGACCAACTGGCGCGACGGCTCGGTCAACTTCGAGCAGCGTGGTGTCGAGTTCCCCGACTTCTGGTCGGTGAACGCGGTCAACATCGTCACCAGCAAGTACTTCCGTGGCGCGGTCGGAACCCCGCAGCGCGAGACCGGTCTCAAGCAGCTGATCGACCGCATCGTGAAGACGTACACGAAGGCCGGCGAGGACTTCGACTACTTCTCCTCGCCCGCCGACGCGGAGATCTTCGAGCACGAGCTGACGTACGCCCTCCTGCACCAGATCTTCAGCTTCAACTCGCCGGTGTGGTTCAACGTCGGCACGCCCCAGCCGCAGCAGGTCTCCGCCTGCTTCATCCTGGCCGTCGACGACTCCATGGAGTCGATCCTCGACTGGTACAAGGAAGAGGGCATGATCTTCAAGGGCGGCTCCGGCGCCGGCCTGAACCTCTCCCGTATCCGCTCCTCCAAGGAGCTCCTCTCCTCCGGCGGCAACGCCTCCGGCCCGGTCTCCTTCATGCGCGGCGCCGACGCGTCCGCCGGAACGATCAAGTCGGGCGGCGCCACCCGCCGCGCGGCCAAGATGGTCGTCCTGGACGTGGACCACCCGGACGTCGAGGCCTTCATCGAGACCAAGGTGAAGGAGGAGGAGAAGATCCGCGCCCTGCGCGACGCGGGCTTCGACATGGACCTGGGCGGCGACGACATCACGTCCGTCCAGTACCAGAACGCCAACAACTCCGTCCGCGTGAACGACGAGTTCATGACGGCCGTCGAGAACGGCACCAAGTTCGGCCTGCGTGCCCGCATGACCGGTGAGGTCATCGAGGAGGTCGACGCCAAGGCGCTCTTCCGCAAGCTCGCCGAGGCCGCGTGGGCCTGTGCCGACCCGGGCATCCAGTACGACGGTGTCATCAACAACTGGCACACCTGCCCCGAGTCCGGCCGCATCACCGCGTCCAACCCGTGCAGCGAGTACATGCACCTGGACAACACGTCCTGCAACCTCGCCTCGCTCAACCTGATGAAGTTCCTCAACGACGACGGCAAGGGCAACCAGTCCTTCGACGCCGAGCGCTTCGCCAAGGTCGTCGAGCTGGTCATCACCGCGATGGACATCTCCATCTGCTTCGCGGACTTCCCGACGCAGAAGATCGGCGAGAACACCCGCGCCTTCCGCCAGCTGGGCATCGGCTACGCCAACCTCGGCGCCCTGCTCATGGCCACCGGCCACGCGTACGACTCGGACGGCGGCCGCACCCTCGCCGCGTCGATCACCTCGCTGATGACCGGTACGGCGTACAAGCGCTCCGCCGAGCTGGCCGCCATCGTCGGTCCGTACGACGGCTACGCCCGAAACGCCGACGCCCACAAGCGCGTCATGAAGCAGCACGCCGACGCCAACGCCGTCGCGCCGCGCACCGAGGACCTGGACAACACGATCTGGGCCGCGGCCACCGAGGCCTGGCAGGACGTCCTGCGCCTCGGCGAGAAGAACGGCTTCCGCAACTCCCAGGCCTCCGTCCTCGCGCCGACGGGCACCATCGGTCTGGCGATGTCCTGCGACACCACCGGTGTCGAGCCGGACCTGGCCCTGGTCAAGTTCAAGAAGCTCGTCGGCGGCGGCTCGATGCAGATCGTCAACGGCACCGTCCCGCAGGCCCTGCGCCGCATGGGGTACCAGGAAGAGCAGATCGAGGCCATCGTCGCCCACATCGCCGAGCACGGCGTGGTCGTCGACGCCCCGGGTCTGAAGACCGAGCACTACTCGGTCTTCGACTGCGCCATGGGCGAGCGTTCCATCTCCGCGATGGGTCACGTCCGCATGATGGCCGCCATCCAGCCCTGGATCTCCGGCGCGATCTCCAAGACGGTCAACATGCCGGAGTCGGCGACCGTCGAAGAGATCGAGGAGATCTACTTCGAGGCGTGGAAGCTGGGCGTCAAGGCGCTCGCGATCTACCGCGACAACTGCAAGGTCGGCCAGCCCCTCTCCGCCAAGAAGAAGGAAGAGGAGAAGAAGGAGGTCACCGCCAAGACGGAGGAGACCATCCGCGCCGCCGTGGAGAAGGTCATCGAGTACCGGCCCGTCCGCAAGCGCCTCCCCAAGGGCCGTCCGGGCATCACCACCTCCTTCACGGTCGGTGGCGCCGAGGGCTACATGACCGCGAACTCCTACCCGGACGACGGTCTGGGCGAGGTCTTCCTGAAGATGTCCAAGCAGGGTTCGACCCTCGCGGGCATGATGGACGCCTTCTCGATCGCCGTCTCGGTCGGCCTCCAGTACGGGGTGCCGCTGGAGACCTACGTCTCGAAGTTCACGAACATGCGCTTCGAGCCGGCCGGCATGACGGACGACCCGGACGTGCGGATGGCGCAGTCGATCGTCGACTACATCTTCCGCCGCCTGGCGCTGGACTTCCTGCCCTTCGAGACCCGCTCGGCCCTCGGCATCCACACCGCCGAGGAGCGCCAGCGCCACCTGGAGACCGGCTCCTACGAGCCCGCCGAGGAGGAGCTGGACACCGAGTCGCTGGCGCAGTCGGCCCCCCTCGCCGCGGTGCCCTCGGCCCCGAAGCCGGTCGCGGCGGCCCCGGTCCCGGTGTCGGTCCCGGCCCCGAAGACGGCGCACAGCAGCGCCGAACTGGTGGAGATGCAGCTCGGCGTCTCCGCCGACGCCCCGCTCTGCTTCTCCTGCGGCACGAAGATGCAGCGCGCCGGCTCCTGCTACATCTGCGAGGGCTGCGGCTCCACCAGCGGCTGCAGCTGAAACCGGGCGGAACGGCGTTGGACACGACATCCGACGTAGCCCGCACAGTTAGCTGACCAGCAGCTCTCACGAAGGGGACCGGCCGAAGGCCGGTCCCCTTCGTCGTGTGTGACCGCGTAGGGCCACGGCCGGTTGTCAGTGAGGGATGCGGAGGGGCGGCCGGGTGATCACCTCGTCGCGGAACTCCGCGATCCGGGAATGGACTTGGCGCATCAGGTGGGTGTCCTCGATGCGGTCCAGGTAGAGGCAGCGCGCGGCGAGGCCCGGCAGGTCGAAGACGAAGCACAGCGACATCAGCGGGTTCACGAAGAGCTCGCTGCCCTGGGTGCGGGTGGTGAACTGGACGTCGCCGAAGGAACCGCGTACGGCCGCGGCGATCGACCCGTTCACGATGCTGGGGCGGTCCGGGGTCTGCTCCTGGGCATGGGCCACCGCGTCCAGGAAGAGCGCGCCCTCGCGCGTGGAGCGCGGTATGGAGAACGCGCCGAGGTACGCGCCCTCGCGCTCCAGCGCCGCGATGTTCTCCAGCACCAGGCCGTGACTGACCCCGTGGTAGGCGTCCACGCCGAAGCCGACCGATACGACGAGGCGTTGCGGTACGTCGTCCAGGGCGGCCAGCGCCGCGACGCTGGCCAGATCCTCCTCGGGGGTGCCGAGGCCTGCTTCGTCGCCGCGCATCAGGATGTCCGTGCCGCCGTCGACCAGGACGATCGCATCGATGCGGTGGAGGTCGACCAGCTCGCGGTAGGCGGCGCGCAGCGGCTGCACGCCGACCTGGGGGAAGGCGTACACGGTGGCCGGGTAGCCGTGTGCCTCCAACCACCGGGCCAGTGTCCGCTCGGGGAAATACGCCTGGTGGGGTGCGGTGCGCGGGGTGACGGCAGCGAGGTCGGGGGCCGCCCACTCCTCGACGGGCAGCCCGGCGAGTGAGCTGAAGGAGAGGTTCGCCAGGTGGACCTCCTTGCCCTGGTGCAGAAGGGGGAGGGCGACGGGGAGACCGGCGTAGATGTCGAATCCGCCGCCTGCGCCTGCGACCAGGATGCGTTCGGCGTCGGCGAGGCGGGCGAAGAGCGGGTTGGTGTGCAAGGCCGTCATGGCGATCATTGTGCGGGGCGCGGACAGGCCTGCGCCCCGGGATTTCACGGCCGTGCAGTGGCGGTCGGCGCGGAATGGGCGAGGGCGACGCGGACGGCGCGGACGGGGCGGACGGCGCGGACGGCTTGGGGGACGCGGGGGACGCGGGGGACGCGGAAAACGGGGGGATGGGGAGAAATGGGGAGATGGGGAGCCATGTGGAGCGGTGACGAGCTGGACCTTGACGCATATCTGGCACGGATCGGCCGGCCGGGAGGATCGGGGGCAGCCGGGGAACTCCGGCCGGACCTCCGCACGTTGTACGCAGTGCACCGGGCCCACACGGCCGCCATCACCTTCGAGAGCCTGGACGTCCTGCTCGGCCGCCCCGTCGCGCTGGACGTCAAGTCGATCGAGGACAAGCTCGTGCACGGCCGTCGAGGCGGCTACTGCTACGAGCAGAACTCGCTGCTGGCCGCTGCCCTGGAGCGGATCGGCTTCGATGTCTCCGGGCGCGGCGCCCGCAACCGCACCCGTGGGGGTTCCCTGCCGGCCGTGACACACGCCGTCCTCGTCGTCACGGTCGAGGGCGAACCATGGCTGTGCGACGCCGGGTTCGGCTACCAGGGACCTCGCGAACCGGTTCCGCTGGGGCGCCTGGGTGCCGAGGTGGAGCAGGGACGGTGGACGTACCGCGTCCGCGAGGAGGAGAACGGCATCCTCGTGCTGTGCCTGCTGCGCGGGGGCGTCTGGCGGGACCTGTACGCCTTCTCCCCGCAGCTCTACCACCCCGTCGACTACGTCCTGCTCAACCACTACAGCTCCACCCACCCTGGGTCCTCCTTCATCGGGCGGCTCGTCGTCCACCTCCCCGGCGACGGGGTCCGCCGCGCGCTCGTCGGGCGGGAACTCACGCTGCTGCATCCGGACGGGCGGGCCGAGCGGCGGGCCGTCGGACCGGACGAGCTGCTCGCCGTGCTCGACCGGGAGTTCGGGCTTCGGCTGCCCGAGCGGGATGCGGCGGAACTGGTGCGGATCCACCGCTCCGGGGACTGACCCGGGCCGCGACGGGCCCGTACGATGGCGCAGTGCTGGTCAAGTGGATTCGCTGCACGGTGACGGACCGACGCGGGTTCGAGCGCGGGCAGCGAAAATGGGCGGGGCTGCCGGGAGAGCCGGGATTCCGGGGACAGGGCGGCGGCTGGAGCCGGGGCCGGCAGGGGGTGGCGCATGTCTTCGCGTTCTGGGAGAGCCGGTCCTTCTACGACTCCTTCATGGCCCGCTCGCACGACCGGCTGGCCGCCTCCCAGAACGGCACCTACACGGACCTGCGGGTCACCCTCTTCGACCACCGCTTCGACGTGAAAACCGGCTTCGAGCCGCGCTTCACCGATGCCGACGTGGTGCGGGTCGCGCACACCCGGGTCCGGGAGGGCCGGGTCGACCACTTCGCCCTCATGCAGGAGAAGGTGTGGAATCCGGCCATGGCGGGCTCGCCGGGGATGATCCGCGGCCTCTTCGGGGAGGCTCCGGGCCGTGAGTTTCTGGTGCTGTCGATGTGGCACGCAGCCGCAGAGCACGGCAAGTACCGGCAGGAGCGAGTCGAGCGGCTCTCGCTGCGCGCCCAGATCCAGGCCGATGTCGAGGCCCTCACGGGTGACGTCGTCGACCTCGAACCTTCCTGGACGGTATGACCGTACGACGACCGCCAGGCCGACCGGCGTGCCCGGTCGGCCGGCCTGCCGGTGGCCGAATAGGGTCGGGGAATGGTTCGACCACGGCGCATCGTCCTTGTCCGACACGGGGAATCGGAGGGAAACGCCGACGACACGGTGTACGAGCGGGAGCCCGACCACGCCCTGCGGCTGACCCGCAAGGGCCGCGAACAGGCGGCGGCTGCCGGCGTACGGCTGCGCGAGCTCTTCGGCGACGAGACCATCAGCGCGTACGTCTCCCCGTACCGCCGCACCCTGCAGACCTTCCGGGAGTTGCGGCTGGACCCGACGCGGGTGCGCATGCGCGAGGAGCCCAGGCTGCGCGAGCAGGACTGGGGGAACTGGCAGGACAGGGACGACGTACGTCTGCAGAAGGCGTACCGGGACGCGTACGGGCACTTCTTCTACCGGTTCGCGCAGGGCGAGTCGGGGGCCGACGTGTACGACAGGGTCGGGTCCTTCCTGGAGAGCCTCTACCGCAGCTTCGAGGCCCCGGACCATCCCGAGAACGTGCTGCTGGTGACGCACGGGCTGACGATGCGGCTGTTCTGCATGCGCTGGTTCCACTGGTCGGTGGCCGAATTCGAGGCCCTGTCCAATCCCGGCAACGGCGAATTCCGGGTGCTCATGCTGGGGCCGGACGGCCGGTACCGGATGGACCGCCCGTTTGAGCGGTGGACCACACCCGAGCCTTATGACCTGGACGGCTAGAGTGACCCGCGATGACCCCTCATTCCACTCCCGAACGGCGCTACGCACGCGCCATGGCCAGCCTCCGCGGGCTGGCGCTGGGTGACGCCCTGGGCTCCCAGTACTTCGTCCCCGTGAACTA
Source organism: Streptomyces sp. NPDC054849 (assembly GCF_053610945.1). Classification (NCBI taxonomy): domain Bacteria; kingdom Bacillati; phylum Actinomycetota; class Actinomycetes; order Kitasatosporales; family Streptomycetaceae; genus Streptomyces; species Streptomyces sp. NPDC054849. The sequence continues at coordinate 3,232 of NZ_JBSGZI010000027.1, read as the reverse complement.
CCCGCTGCTCAAGCGGCGCGAACTGCCCACCGGCGTCGAGACGTGGCAGTGGACCGACGACACCGAGATGGCCTGCTCGGTGGTGGCCGTGCTGGCCGAGCACGGACGGATCGACCAGGACGCGCTCGCGCGTTCCTTCGCCCACCACCACGACTTCGACCGGGGCTACGGACCCGCGGTGAACCGGATGCTGCGCCTGGTGCGGGAGGGGCAGGACTGGCGCACGCTGGCCGCCGAACTGTTCAACGGGCAGGGTTCGTGGGGCAACGGCGCCGCGATGCGCATCGCGCCGCTGGGCGCCTGGTACGCCGACGACCCCGAGCAGGCCACGCACCAGGCGGAGATCTCCGCCTACACCACCCATCAGCACCGTGAGGCCGTGTGCGGGGCCATGGCCGTCGCCGCTGCGGCCGCGCTGGCCGCCGGTTCGGAAGCCCCGCCCAAGGCCTCCGACCTGCTGGACGGGGTGATCGCGCTGGTGCCGCGCAGTGCGGTGGGTGCCGGACTGCGGCGGGCGCGGGACATGCTGGACTACGGGGACGCGACCACGGTCGCGGCGGTGCTGGGCTGCGGGCGGCGTACGAGCGCCCATGACACCGTGCCGTTCGCCCTCTGGTCGGCGGCGCGGGCGCTGGACGACTACGAGCGGGCGTTCTGGACCACCGCGCAGGTGGGCGGGGACGTCGACACGACCTGCGCGATCGTCGGCGGGGTGCTGGGGGCGCGCGGCGACGCGGTACTGCCGGCTGCCTGGCTGGCGCGCACCGAGGCCCTGCCGGCCTGGCTGCCGGAGACGGCGGCGGGCTAAGGGCCCGTCTTGCCGGGCGCACGCGCGCGTTTCGACGACGCGACGAGGTGCCACGCCGGGCAAGCCGGACCCGAGCGGATGACGACTTGAGCGACAAGACGGGTCCTATTGACCGCGTGCGGGGTGACCGTGCGGCGGGGACCGCGGGCCGCGGTACGGACGGATCGCCCGTGACGTGGTCCTCCGATTCCAGGCAGTTCCGGGCGATCCGACGTGCTGTGGGTCGGACCCCGGCTCGCGCCACCGCACATCACACACCGGATGAACGCTTCCGTGCGCCCGATGGCCCCATGGCGGCTTGTCGCCGGAGCGGTCCGAGAAGCCGGCAATGCCGGATAGCCGTGTAAGTCGGGGCGGCCTCCGCGGTGTCAGCCGCACCCGGCACCGGGTGGAAATCACGCGCTCCGATTGTCACGGTCCTGCCACAGGCAGCTTTTGAGCCTGTTCAAAACTGCCCCTCACCGGCCTACTCTGTTGCTCGCCGCCCTACCGGAACACCGGGGCGGCCTGCAGGGGAGGGAAAACCGATGTCAGACAACACCGGCGGGGCGGACGAAGCCCAGCCCAAGGCCGCGGCCAACGCCGATGCCACGGCCGGGGTTTCGCCCGCGCCTCCGACCCCGGTCGGGGGAGGCGCCGCCGGCGCGGCGGGCCCGCCCACCGGGGCACCCGCCGACGCCGCCGCCTGGCAGGCCCACCAGCACCAGCGGCAGCAACAACAGCAACAACAGCACGCCGCATGGGCGGCCGCCCGCGCGAACTCCTCCGCGTCGCCCGCGTGGCCCGCACTGGTGCGCCCCGCCGAGGCCGCGCCCGTCCGGACCGCGACCCTCGTCGCCGCCGTCGTCGCGGGCCTCGCCTCCGCGCTGCTCCTCGGCGACGGCATGGGTCCCGGCCTGCTGGTGGCGGTGGTGCCCGCCGTCGTCGCCGCGTACGTCGCCGCCCGCACGGCCCGTCGTACGGCCCGCCCCTGGACCGTGGTCTGGGTGATCGGCTGCCTCGCCCTCCTCATCGTCCCGGCCCTGCGGGACTCCGCGTGGCCGTCCACGCTGGCGATCCTCTCCGCCGTCCTGCTGGGCGCGCTGGCCCTGCACGGCAGCCGCACCTGGCCCGGCATCCTGCTCAGCCCGCTCGGCTTCTTCGACGCCGCGGTGTCCGGGGTCGGCTGGGCCTGGACGGGCCTTCGCTCGCGCGGCGGGGTCAGCAAGGACCGCTGGCTTCCGGTGGCCAAGGCGACCGCCGTGGCCGTGGCCCTGCTGGCGCTCTTCGGTGCACTGTTCGCCTCCGCCGACGCCGCCTTCGCCGATCTCCTCGGCGGCCTGATGCCCGACGTCTCCATCGGGGACGGGCCCATCCGGTTCCTGCTCTTCCTGCTCGGCGCGGTCCTCGCGCTCGCAGCAGCCCGCACCGCCGCGGCTCCGCTGCGCTGGGACCGGATCAAGGTGGCCCCGGGCAAGCCGCGCTCCCGGGTCGAGTGGGCCCTTCCGCTCGTCGTGCTCAACCTGCTCTTCGCGGGATTCAACGCCGTCCAGCTGGCCGTCCTCTTCGGCGGCTACGACAAGGTCCTGCAGAGCACCGGCCAGACCTACGCCGAGTACGCCCGTCAGGGCTTCTGGCAGCTCCTCTGGGCCACCCTGCTCACCCTCGCCGTGATCGCGCTCGCCCTGCGCTGGGCCCCCCGCGACGGTGCGGGCGACCGGCGGTTCGTCCGCATCATCCTCGGGGTGCTGTGCGCGCTGACGCTGATCGTCGTCGCCTCCGCGCTGCGCAGGATGGACCTTTACGTGGACGCGTACGGTCTGACCCGACTGCGCGTTTCCGTGGCCGCGATGGAGCTGTGGCTCGGGCTCGTCATCGTACTGATCATGGCCGCCGGGGTGTTCGGTGCGCGCTGGCTGCCACGCGCCGTCGCGGGCAGCTCGGCGGCCGTCGTCCTCGCCTTCGGCCTCCTGTCCCCGGACGGGATGGTCGCCGAGCGGAACGTGACCCGTTTCGAGGCGGACGCGAAGATCGACCTGGCCTACTTCCAGTCCCTTTCGGCGGACGCCGTACCCGCCCTGGACCGGCTGCCGGAGCCCCAGCGGTCCTGCGCCCTGCGCGGGATCAACGACGAGATGTCCAGGGACGGAGACGTCCCTTGGTACGCGATGAGCCTGGGCGAGTACCGGGCCCGGCAGATCCTCCGCGAGCGCCCGGTGACCGCCTCATACGAAACCTGCTCGCGCCTGGGCACCTTCTCCACCCGCACCGAGCACTAGGAGCCGTCGCACCGCGTACCGGAAGCGGACCCGGAGCGCGTACGAAGGCCCGGGTCCGGGGACTCCTCCGGGTCCGCCAGGCCGTCCACGTGGTCGATCCGCAGCCCTTCCGCGACCCCGTCCCGGACCAGCTCCAGCACCTTGGCATGGGTGGCCGTGAACACTT